>JAYVWQ010000411.1:0-4186 GCA_043785945.1 Akkermansia sp. | reverse complement strand
CGCTCGAAGAAGCCCATCTGTTGCAGGCGGGCCTTGCTGCGCTTCACCCGCACCATGTCGAAGGTTTCGCCGGGCGACACGGCCAGTTCGCGGCGGATGACCTTGTCCTTGGTCTTGACGTTGCCCTTGATCTCGATCTTCTCGATCAGGGCTTTCTCGCCCTCGGTGAATTCATAGCCCAGGTCCATCGTACCCGTCTCGACGTTCGGGTTTTTGCGCGGAAAAACCCGCGCGTCGATGTAGCCCCGCGAGCCGTAATAATCCTCCACCGCCTCGCGATCCGCTGCCAGGCCCTTGGGCGTGAACAAGTCGCCCTCCTTCATCTTCAGGACTTTTTTCAGCTCGTTGGTGCTGAAGAGCGTCGCGCCCTTCATGCCCACGGTGCCGACCTTGTATTGCCGACCTTCAGAAACGACGAAGTGCAGCACCATCCGGGTGGGCGTGCGAAGCTCCTGCTTCACTTCTTTCAGCTCGAAATCAATGTAGCCCTTGTCCCGGTAAACTTCGGCCAAGCGCTCCTTGTCATCCTCGAATTCCTCGTCCTTGAGCTTCCCGCTCTGGGTGATGAAGGAGAACATCCACCAACGGCGGGTCTTGAGTTCCTTGCGCAGCTTCTTCTGCGGGAAGGCGGTGGATCCATCGAAAACCACATCCACGATCCGCACCTTGACCGTCTCCACGATCTCGAAGGTGACCGTGCCCCGGCCCGCGTTCTCGTCGATGTTCAGCGTGTATTTGACCTCGGTGCGCGGGTAGCCGGAGTTCTCGTACTTCTTTTTGATCTCCTGGGCATCGCCGAAAAGCTTCCGCTCATCCAGCGGCTCGCCGACCTTGGCTTTGACGACCTTTTTGAGGTCGCCGTTGTCCCACTTGGTGTTGCCGGCAAACTTGATGTCCGTGACGCGCGGCTTGGCCACGAGGACGTAGGTGAGAACAACCCCGTCGGGCGTGGGGTCTTCGACGATGCGGATGTTGTAGAAGTAGCCCGTGCCGTAAAGATTCCGCACGTCGTCATCCACGGCGAGGCGGCTGAAGGTGTCGCCGTTTTTGACCCGGATGTTGGCCCGGATGAGCGGCTCGCTGACCGATTCGGCCCCAACCTGCTTCAGCTCGATTTTTTTAACTTGGGAAGGGCTTTGTGCGGACAGGGGGAAGGCCCCGAGCAAGAGCACGAGCAGCGCGTAGCGAAAGAATTTGTTCATCAACTGTTAATCCGCCTGAACGTCGTCGGCGCTGATTTTAGCCGCGCTTTCGAACCGGGTGTACGTCTTCAGGAACGTGAGACACACATCGCCTGTCGGCCCGTTGCGCTGCTTGGCAATCAGCATGTTGACCGGCACAGCTTCCTGTTCCGCCCCCGGCCCCTCTTCGTCGTCCCCGGCCGCCGGTTTGTAGAGCAAACCGATGAGATCGGCATCCTGCTCGATCGCCCCGGACTCGCGCAAATCGGACATGCGAGGCTTGCGGTTTTTGTCCTTTTCCAGCTCACGGTTGAGCTGGGCCAGGACGATGACCGGCACGTTGAGTTCCTTCGCCAACGCCTTGACGCCATTGGAAATGTCCGCAATTTCCTGCTGGCGGTTCTCGGCTCGGCGCGCAGTAGAGTGAACGAGTTGGAGGTAGTCAATGACGAAAAGCTTGATGCCATACTGCTGCCACATGCGCCGCGCCTTGGCCCGCAATTGCAGGATGGAAAGCCCCGCCGTGTCGTCAATGTAGAGGGGTGAGGCCGCCAGTTTGCCCGCCGCACTGGTGATCTTCGGGAAGTCGCGCTCAGAGAAAAACCCCTCGCGGATGTTGCGCAAGTTGACCCGCGCCCGCGAGCACAGCATGCGCAGCACGAGCGACTCGGAACTCATTTCCAGCGAGAACACCCCGACGGGCAGCTTCTGGTCGATGGCCACGGACTCGGCGATGTTCATGGCCAGCGAGGTCTTGCCCATCGAGGGACGGGCTGCGATCACGATCATTTCCCCGCCGTGCAGGCCGGTGGTCATCTTGTCCAGATCGGTGAAGCCGGTGGAAATGCCCGTGAGCATCCCTTGATTGGCGTGGTATTCCTCCAGCCGGCTGATGGCTTTGTGAACCACGTCCTTGATCAGAAGCGTCTTCGCCTCGACGCGTTCCTCGCTGATGCGCAACACGTCGCCCTCCACCTGATCGAGCAGCGCATCGACTTCGCCCTCGTGCTCGTACACGCGGCCCACCACTTCGGTGCAGACGGAGATCATTTTCCGCAGGATGTATTTCTCGCGGACGATCTCGACGTAGAAGGACAGGTTGGCCGAGCTGGGCACCAGATCGGGCAGCGCCGCCAGATAAGCCACGCCGCCCACCGCTTCGAGCTGCTGCTTGTCCTTGAGCCGCTGCTGCACGGTGATGACGTCGATGGCTTCCTTGCGGTCATACATCTCCGCCACCAGCTCGTAGATGACCTGATGCCGCAGGTCGTAGAAGACCATCGCGCCCTGCTTGAACTTCTCCACGCACTCGCCCACGCATTCGTGCGGCGAGAGGAAGATGCAGCCCAGCACGCCCTGCTCGGCCTCGATGGAATGGGGCGGCAGACGATCCACCGACGACACCGCGCGGGCGGTGGTGGCGGAATTCTTGCGGCGGCCCTTCCGCAAATCTGCGGGGGCGGCACCGGCCTCGGGCGTCACGGAATCAAGCATCGCGGGATAGGAGAGAGGAAAAGCGTCCTGTGTTCAAAGATTTACTCGGCACAGGTCATTCACAGGTTGTTGGCTGGAGGAAAAAGGCCATGCTCCAGCCTCACCCGATTGCCAGCGCCCCGCCCTGTGTTACTACTCTGCGCGTGAACGCCGCCACCGCGCCCGAACTGACTGACACCGCCGAGGTCATCCGCATCCTCGGCGCGCGCGAGCACAATCTGAAAAACATCTCACTCGACATCCCGCGCGGGAAGTTCGTCGTCATCACCGGCGTGAGCGGCTCGGGGAAGAGCACGCTGGCCTTCGACCTGATCTTTGCCGAGGGGCAACGGCGCTTCCTCGATTCCATGAACACCTACGCGCGGCAGTTCGTGGAGCAGATGGCCCGGCCCGACGTGGACCTCATCACCGGCCTGCCGCCCACCGTCAGCATTGAGCAGCGCACCACGCGCGGCGGCGGCAAAAGCACGGTCGCCACGGTCACGGAGGTCTATCATTTCATCCGGCTGCTCTTCGCGCGACTGGGCACGCAGCATTGCCCGGCCTGCCAGATCCCGGTGGAACCGCAGACGCGCGATCAACTGCGCGCGCATCTGTTGACGGAACTAAAGCGGCGCGGCGACCTGACCCTGCTCGCGCCCGTGGTGAAGAACCGCAAGGGCTTCCACACCGACGTGGCTGAATGGGCGGCCAAGCATGGCCATGCCGAACTCCGCGCGGACGGAAAAATGTTCCGCACCGACCAGCCTTTCCGCCTCGACCGCTTCAAGGAGCATGACGTGGAGATCGTGATGGGTGTCCTAGAGCGCAAGGTAGGGCGCGGTGTCCTCACCGCGCCGCGCCCCGCATTGGAGAAGACGCTGAAGAATTCTCACGCCTCACCCCGGCGCGCTGAGGACAGCGCGCCCTACCAACGCACCTCGCAGCAACTCATCGACGCCACTCTCCAACTGGGCCACGGCACCTTGCTCGCTTTGGACAAGCACGGCATCATCACCGTGCATTCCACCGAGCGCGCCTGCGGTCAGTGCGGACGATCCTTCCAACCACTCGACCCGAAGATGTTCAGCTACAACTCCTCTCAGGGCTGGTGTCCGCAATGCCGGGGCTTTGGTGAATTGTTTTACCTGCCCGAGGTGGAACGCGGCGCGCGTGCCGACGCCATCGAGGAATCTTGGTTCGGCTGGCAGGAGGGCAAACGCGAGGAATGTCCGGGCTGCCACGGCGCGCGGCTGAATGAAGTGGCGCGGGCGGTTCGGATCTCGGGCGTGAGTGCAAAGTCCAAGGTCCAAGGTCCAAGATGTTCCACCATTGATACCGTCGCGCAGATGGGCGTGGGTGGCGCGGCAGAATTTTTTCGCGGGATCAAGTTCAGTGGGCGCGAAGCCTTAATCGCGCGGGACATCCTGCCTGAGATCGCCGAGCGGCTGAAGTTTCTCAACGAGGTCGGACTCGGTTATCTGCAACTGGGCCGGGGCGTGACCACGCTTTCCGGCGGCGAGGCCCAGCGC
>JAYVWQ010000410.1:0-7362 GCA_043785945.1 Akkermansia sp. | reverse complement strand
ACGGGACGGCAATCATCAAAAAAAAAGCCATGAAAACTAAATCAACAAAATCACAGTCAGCGCCAGGGCTCCGAGTCCAGTCCAGCAATCATCAAGCGGGGCCGGTAGCGGCAGAGCCGAGCGGGCTGCTGCATATTGACCATGAGCAGCGGAAGGCCAATCGGCTGTTGCCGACCGAGCAGGTTTTGGATCTGTTGCAGCGTCGTTTGCGCCGGGCGTATGAGTTGGCCGAGGTGGTCGGGCAGTGGGTTTGGGTCACGTTCCGTGAGCGGCAGCCCCGTGAGATTACCGCCGAGCTTTCGCAGCTTGGCTTTCATTGGAACAACCAGCGGCAGGCGTGGCAGCACCCGTGCGGGCATTTCACCACCAGCACCCAGCGCGACCCTCGCGCGACTTACGGCAGCCGGTTTGCGGCGGATTCACAGGCCGCTTGATTCACTGGAGACACCACCATGAGAGGATCACGCCGACGCCTTCCGATTCCACAGCACGAGTTTGGCTTCACGCCGGACACGTTCCGCTTGATGCAGGACACGGCGGCGGACGGTGAGCGCATGGCCCGCGAGCGTGCCGAGGCTGAACAGGCCCGGCACCTCGCGGACACGGCGCAGCATCTTCTCTTTTCCCACAAGGACATTTCCCATGACTGACTTTTCATTCCGACTGCGCGCGGGCGACCTCATCGAATACGAGGGCAGGCCGTGCCACGTTCTCCGCGTCACTGACTCAAGCGCGGTGGTTGCCATCACGCGACCGCCCCGCGACTTCACCACGCTCTTTGGCGTGCGCGTTCACATTCAGCCCAAGCCCGCACTCGTGCGGATTTCTCCCAACTCCGAAATTCCGATTCTCAATCGCCTATGAATACACCAGACCATGACGCGGAGCCTTTTGGCCCCGTGATTTATTCCTACACCAGAGCGCAAGCCGTCGCCGACGGTTTGCAAGTTGAAGTCACCAAGACCGCGCGCGCGGCGGGGATTTCCTTTCCGGTGTTTCTCACGCGGAGCGTGTTTGATTCCTTCGTCGTCGTGCCGCCGGGCGTGAGTTGCCAGGACGAAGCGGGGCGGCTCTGGGATATTGTTTGGATGCTCCGCTTTGTCATCATGCGAGCGCGGCCCGGCGTGCAGCGGATTCCCGGGGCGCTCTACGTGCGGCAGTCGGACAGCAAGCGCCCGCAGTTGATCAAGTTGGTGGCGACGTGCGGCCCTCTGGACTTCGACGAGCCGCAGCCCGCCATCACGGTGATGATGCCGGACGAGGATTGAGCAGCCACCGAGGCACGACGGCTGAGATTCAAACTCTCAGCCGTTTTTCATTTTGGCCGGGCCTCACGCCGGCCCGCACCCGGCGCCAGAGGCATGGCCTCTGGACTCCATTCGTTCGCGCGCCAACCGAGCGCCGGTCTATTCCGCACGCTCCACAGACCGCCGTGAATGGCCGCTTCGCAGCCAGGCGCGCGAATCACAAGCCACTCAGCTTGCGCTGAATGACGGCGCGCGGCTTCGTTGCGACCAAATATCGCAACGCATCCGCCGCGTCGTCGCCGCCGATGCCTTCTTCGTCGGCATCGACTTTCAACACGTCCTCGGGGCGGTTGGGATCGTGTTGCATCGCCGGGAGGCAATCGAGCAACCGTGCGCAGCGGCGGTGAATGAAAAGGCGCGGGGCAATGCCCGCGTCCACGTCGCCGAGACGGCCGAGGATCTCAGCCCAGCCGTTCACGCGGTCCATGTTTGCCACCGTCAGCCGGAGGCCGAGCTTCGCGTATTGCGCGGCGACGGTGGTGCCGTCGCTCTGTTTGCTGAACACGTCCGCGCCGGCCACGAAGCGGCGCAGGTCCGTGAGCGCGAGCGCCCGCTGATTCGTCCCGACGCCGACCTTGTGCCGCGCCAGCATCGCGGTGATGCCGGCCGCATGACGTTGCGGCAGCCACAGCCGCTCCGCGTGTTCATCGACGACGAACACGTTGCCGTCGCCGTCGGTGCAGCCGAGCAGCGCCACCGTGTAATGGGTGAAGCCGTAGTCGAACGCGCAGAACCATTCCCTCGCGCGCGTGTCGTCGAAGTCCTCGACGACGTGGACCTCGCGCTTCCAAGTGGTGAAGAACTGCCCGGCGGCAATGTCCCAATCTCCGTCGAACCACGCGCGCTTCTGCCAGCCGGTGAGGTTCGAGAGCACCTTCACGTAATCGGCGTTGGTGAAACGGTTGTCAGTCACGCGTGCCGGGATGAAGCGCGTTTCCGTCTCCGTGCCGCGCTGGAAGGGCACGATGAATTTCTGGCGATACCACGCGTGGCCCACGCCGCCGGGGTTCGTGGTCGAGTAGATGCGCGGTCGCCAGTCGGGCTTCGACGTGCGGCAGCAAGTGGTGATGTCCTGATGCTTGCGGCTGGAAAGCGTGGTCGCTTCCTCGATGCCGATCACGTCGTATTCGAGTCCGAGATACGCGTCGATGTCCTTCTCGTTTTGAAAGTGGCCTGCGATGATGCGCGAGCCATTCGCGAACGCGAGGACGCCACGGTAAGCGGAGAACTCGTGCGGCAGCTTGCCGAACAAGCGCCGCCGCAAGTCCTCGAAATTCTCCATGTTCGCCTTCCCCACCTTGCGGAGCAGCAGGCACTTCAATCCCGGCACCCGCTGGCAGTCATCGACTCCCATCTGCGCGAGCAGCCAATGCGACTTCCCGCCGCCGCGCGCGCCGCCGTAGCCGATGGCCGTCGGCCCGTCCGCGCGGTCGCAGTCCCGCGCCGCCGCGCTGGCGAGAAGCTGGCGCTCCTGGAGCACGATTTCAGCGGCGACCAAGTTGCAGACCTGGCCGATGGGGCAGCCGAGGCGATGCGCGCTGGCGAAGTAGTCGTTCACGGCTTGGACTCCTTCGCTTCAATGTCCACGAACTGCTTGGGCACCGGCTGGCCGTAAATCTTCTCGATGGCGGTGCGAAACTCGACGCTGAGGGTGCGCGTTTCTTCCACGGTCGTTTCCGTCCGGTCCGTCGCCATGTCGCACGACAGCCGGCCGAGCTTCGACGCGAGTTCAAGCAGACGGGCGATGCCTTCGAGCGTGCCGAACTTTTTCGGGTTGTCCTTGAACCGCGCAATGGCTTCCCGCGCCAGCGCGATGGCTTCGCAGCGCAACTGCCACTCGGATTCCTTCTGCGCCTCCTGCCGCTTCACTTTTTCGAGCGCAAATTCATGCACGACTTCCACCTCGGCCCGGCGCGTCAGCGCGGCCCAGTGTTGGGCGTGCGCCTCGACCCGGCTCACCCAGTTGTGTCGCTTGCTCCAGCGTTCCATCAGCGCCTTGCTCTTGCCGAGCTTGCGCCCGACCGCTTCGAGCGACCGTTGCGCGCCCATGTTCAAGTAGGCGTGGAACGCCTCGAAGGCTTTGGCCGACTCATCGGGCTTCTGTTCAAAAGGGAGAGCCATCGGATTCCTTTCCGGTTGGGTGCAGTTCAGCGAGGGTTTGAGCGACAGACTGCCCGCCTTTCCACCAGTGGTATCGCTCAGGACTTTGGAACGGGATGACCAGCGTGCCATCGGCGAGGAGATGCGGACGATCCGATTTCGGCGGTGGAAAATCTGGGACGCTTGGGACGGCTTCAGCGCCGTCGGAATCGTGTTCGTCCGTTGGGACGCTTGGGACGGGTGTTTCAAACTCCTTTAGCTTCCCCATAGATATATCCTCTTCTCGCGTGTGTGCGCGTAAGTAGAAAAAAGGTGTCCCAGCCGTCCCAAGAATGTCAGCGGTGGGGTCGGACTCCTCGGTTTGACTTTCAAACAGCCGTCCCAAGCGTCCCAAGACGCCGCTTTGAATCGGTGCGCGAGTTTTCGTCTGCACCATCTTCACCCGGATGGTTTGCGGCTGACGGTCGCCGGCCAGCGCAAAAATCCGCTTCCGATGTTCGCGGTCCTTGGGATGCACGCAGCAGCCGAAGCGGCCATCGGCGTAAATGCGCAGATGTTCGCCCTTCCGGTCGTGGCCGAGTTCGGCACACGCCGGACAGCGGGCTTGTTGTCCGCCGTCGCCGGTTTCGGCCAGGCATTGCAGTTGGGAAAGGTCGAGACTCATAACGGCAACGCTCCGTGGCTGTCGCGGAAAGCCACGCCGCGAAATCCGCGCTGATGCTTTCCGTGGCGCTCGATGCCGTGGGCCTTGCTCGCGCCGAACAGTTCCAGCATCAGCCCTTCAAGCTGCCGCTGAATCTCCGTGATTGGCATGGGCTGCCAGCGGCGCTCCGGGCAATACGCGGCGTAAGCCTCGACAATTTCGTTCACGGTCAGGTCTGCAAACGAATGACCGACCACGCGCTCGGCGAGGAAGTGCCGCAGGCTGTCGCTCTCCGCGAGCAATGAATCCACGATGCCGCGCTGGCGTGGTGTCATGCCGAAGTCGCCGCCGGCCTCGGGAATCTCACTCAGCACTTTCTGCGCGCCGAGTAGCGCCCAGTTGAGAATGCCGCTGCCCTCTTCGCGGATGAGGAAGCCGCCAAAGTCAGGAATCTTCCGCGCGGGCGGCGGAGCCTCGTAGCGCACGATGTTCAACCGCCGTTTCCACGCGCCGATGTCGCCCTGGAGCCGGACCTTGAGCCGCGCGTTGGAGGTGATCAGCGAGTTGAAGTTGCCTTGCAGTTGAAAGGAGCCGGTGCCGCCCTTCTGCTCCGCGTCGAACCAGTCGCCGCCGACCAGACCTTTCAAGACCGCCGCGCCTTTGGTGCTCAGAAAATCTGGTTCGACATCGACGCCCACCAGCAGCGTTTTCTTGAGGTAACGAAACAACTCGAATCGTTCCGCCAGATGCTTGGTGCGCAACTGCGTCACGTTCGCCATGCCGACCAGACCTTGCATGACGTTGGCGAACTGCGTTTTGCCGCGTCCGGCTTCGCCGTCGAGAATCAGGATGCGCTGCGCGCGGTTGTCGCCGAGCAGGAACATGCCGGCGAACTTCTGCAGCAGTTCCACGTCGTCCGCGTGAACGGCGGGCCGCACCAGCTCGTTCAGGAACCGTTCGCACTTCGCGTTCTCATCGAAGGCAATGGGCGAACGGTGGCGCGAGAAAAACTCCGGCGCGAACGGCCGCAACTCCGCTTCCGCGCCGTGGAACACGATCACGCCGTTCGCCAGGTGAATGAAGGTGCGCCGCGCCTGGAACACGCCCCGCTTCTCCACGATGCCGCGCAGGTGCGTGATGACGTTGTTGAGGGTGTTCGCCGTGCGCTTCTTCTGCAGGTCGAAGGCGTTGGCCTGCCGTGAGGCTTCCAGCAGCCGGGCCGAGAGTTTCGTCCGCACCGCATCCGCCGATTCGACTTCATGCAGGCCGGTTTGCGGCTGGTAGGCGTAGAAGCCTTTTTCGTCCGGCTCATACATCACGATGTTTTCCGCCGCGTGCAGCCCGGCCCAATATGCTTCGTTGATCCCGGCGATGGCCCCCTTGTCGGTGCTGTAGAACGGCTCACCGTAAAGCTGGCGCAACTTCGCTTCGGGATCATCCACCCAGGGCAGCTCCCAATCGTCCGGCCATACAATCTCGTCGAACGGCAGCACGAGCGGTGGAGCCTCGCAGATCAATTGGTAGTCAACGCCGCTGGGATGCCGACCGTGAATGGTCGAGAGGTTGCCATCGGCCCGCCATTCAAACTGCGCCGTCTGGCAACTGCGCGGGAACTCGCCCGCGATGCGAACCCACAGCATCCCACCCCGGCGACCGCGCGAGTGGGTGGTGGTGTTCAAGCGCGGATTGAGGGCGAGGAACGAGCGCAAATCTTCCTCGCGATCCAAATCAATCGCGCACAGCCCACCCGAAGCCCGGCCGAGATAAACGGCAATGTTCGTCTCGCTGGCCGAGAACACGGCGCGATAGGCGGGCGTCTGCGTCGCCGCAAACGGACGCTCCGCGTATGTCACCAGCGGCTTCTTCGTCCCGTGCTCACAGGGCACGAAGAACACGTCCGCACCGAGCAGCGCCGTGAAGCGTTCGAGCGGCGGGGGCAGTGCGGCGAGAATGGGAACGTCATCGCTCACGCCGCTTCCTTGTAGAACTGAATGGCCGCGTCGCTCACATGGATGCCCTTGAACCAATCCTTGAAGTGGAGACCGGCCAGCGTGCGCACGCGCGACACGGCCACGTAAGCCTGTCCCGGTTCGCGCGCGGCGCGGATGTCCAGATACGCCGCCTCCAGCGTCAGCCCTTGCGACTTGTGAATGGTCATCGCATAGGCGAGGCGCAAGGGGAACTGCGCGAAGGTCGCGGACGCCGGATCGTTCTGGCTGTGGCGCCAGGTGAACCGCTCGACGGCGATCACCTCGCCATTTGGAATGCGGACTTCCACGACACTCTCGCCCAGGGCCACGACCGTGCCGATCTGTCCGTTCACAAACACCGGCTCGCGCCGCCCGCGCTCGTTCTTGTTCACGGTGAACATCACGATGGCCCCAGGCTTCAACCGCAGCGTTGCCGGTGTGAGCAGATTTTTGGCGAGAAACTCGCGCTGCGTTTCCGGCCCCGTTTGCACCGCCTCACACACCACCGGCTCGCCGGCCAGTTCCGAAAGTTGGAATTCGTTCCACTTGTCCACCTGGACGTTGTGGGTGAAAAGCCGCGTCAGATGGGCCGGAGGAAAATTCTTCACCCGCGCTTGCAACAGCCGCGCATCGTCGCCTTGCACGCGACCCACGCGGAAGCGCGACAGCGCGCGCACGAAATCTACTTCACCCTGACGGCGCACGGTTTCGAGCAACACAGTCTTGAACCCGGCGCTCGCCCACGCGGGCGACTGAAAGGCCCAGTCGTATGGCTCCGACTCACCGCGCCGGACGGGCGGCAGTTGCAGGAAATCGCCCGTGGCGATGACCTGACAACCGCCGAACGGTTCGTTGCGGCCGCGCAATCGACGGAACAGAAATTCGACGAAATCCAACTGCCGTCCCGGCAGCATTGAAATTTCGTCGATGACCAGCGTCTCACACCGGCGCACCCGGTTGAACCCGGCCATGATGGACGGGCGCGGATCGCGGCGCAGCCCGTCGAAGTATTGCTCATTCGACTGCCCCGGTTGCGGCCCGAGCAGCATCCCGCAGAAGCGGTGAATGGTCATGCCGCCCACGTTCAGCGCTGCCACGCCCGTCGGGGCGGTCACATCCACTTTGCGGAAGGACGCGCCAATGAACTCGCGCAGGAGCGTGCTCTTGCCCGTGCCCGCCATGCCGGTCAGAAACACGTTGGCGTGACCCTGCGCGTGCGCGAGAAACCGGGCCTCCGGGGAAAGGGGTGCATTCATGGGTTCGAGCGTTCCCCCAGCCCGCGTTGAGCCGCGACCAGAGAGACTGTTGAGGTTCAAGAGCCGCAGCCGAGTGCCTCAGCCAC
>JAYVWQ010000409.1:0-4468 GCA_043785945.1 Akkermansia sp. | reverse complement strand
CGCGCTGCCTTTCACCGGTGAGGTCGCGACCGCCTGCGAAGCGGTGTTGAATCATCGCGGCGATGTGGCGGCCTCGATGATTGGCGGCCAATGGGCCATCGCGCCCGCTGACTTATGAACAGGAGCGAGCGAAAGGTGGCCCTCGTCACGGGCGCATCCGGCGGGCTGGGCGGCGCGCTCTGCCAGCAGCTCGCGCAGGACGGCTGGCAGGTGGTGGCCGGAGCGCGGACCGATCAGGTGGGTGCCTCGCTCGAATACATTCTTCCCGCGCGGCTCGATGTGACGGACTCCGCGCAAATCGCCACTGTGGTGGAAGAGACGTGGATACGTTTTGGCCGGATTGATTTGCTCGTCAACAACGCCGGAATCACCGCCGACGCCCCGTGCGCGCAGATGACCGAGGAGGATTGGGATCGTGTGCTCGACGTGAACCTGCGCGGCGCGTTCCTCTGCGCCCAGGCCGTGGCCCGCCCAATGGCCCGGCAGCGCGACGGGCACATCATCAACATCTCCAGCTTCGGCGCGCGCAGCGGGCCGCGCGGGCAGGGGAACTACGCCGCCGCGAAAGCCGGCTTGATCGGTCTGACCCATTCGCTGGCCCAGGAACTCGGCGCGCGCAACGTGCGGGTGAATGTGGTTTTTCCCGGCGTCCTCCGCACGAACATGACGGCCCGGATGAGCGCGGAACAGCTCGCCGCGTTGGCCAGCGCCAATACGCTGGGCCGCATCAACTCGCTGGACGAGGTCGTGCGCTTCATCTCCTTCCTCGCCGGCACGCAGAACATTTCCGGCCAGGTCTTCCCGCTCGACAGCCGCATCGCGCCGTGGGCGTGAGTTTTTCCAGGCATCAGACCGCCTCCCCTCACTTGATGGCCTGTCGCGCCGCCGGTGACATTTTTTCCAGCACCACGGGCGGTACGGGGCAGGGGAAGCGCACTGGTCCGTGAGTGGTGCTGCCCTCGCGCGTCACTTGCAGCATCCAGAGGTTGCGCGCGCCGTCGTAGGCCCAGACGCGCATGTCGTTTTCGACGAACACGCACCAGCCGTTCCGCGCCTGCCACTGCATGGGCGAGACGGTGTCATGGCTGTAGAGGCGATTGCGTGAAACGTGGAGTGAGCCGTCTTCGGCGACGCGGATGGTCCACGGATCGGAGGCCGAGCCGTGCGTGCCCCGGGTGGTGATGAGCAAAGGCTGTTGTCCGTGACGCGCGCCCGGCACGATGAGGGAGGAAGATTCATCCGACGTGCTGTGGCAGGCGGTGAAGAACACGAAGGCGAGGAGGGCCGCCGCCGCCCCGAGTCGGCGCAATCTTTCCGGGAAAATGAATGGAACTGAGGAGGTGGGTTTCACGGGTCGAGCAAATCACTCTGGAAACCATTTGGCAAAAAGAAAGGTCGCTGGCTCGCTTTCTCCGGGCTTGAGAATTGCTAGCAACTCGCTTTAATCAGCAATGCCATGCTTTCCCAAAGTGCGTGTGACTCATCGTGCCCCGCGCGCGGAGTGGGGCGGCATCACGACCCAAGCAATCTTATGAAAAGAATGATCAAGTCCTCGCCCTTCCTTCCGGGATGGAATCTCCTTCGATGCGCGGTCGCGCTGTTGTTGCTCGCCGGTGTCCGGCCTGCGCCGGCTGCTCCACCTATCACGCCGCTGGTGCTGCGCCTCACCGGCACGGACACCGAGGGACGGCAGAATTTTGATCTCGAATGGAACGCCGTCTCCAACGCCCTCTACGTCTTGCAATGGCGGGCCAACTTGGAAGGCGACAGCAGTGCCTGGCAATCCATGGACGCGCTGGCTCCCTCGGGCGGACGCGGCGTGTTCAAGGTCGTGCCGGAAAAATTCGAGGCCGGCTCAGAATCAATCAAGCGCGGTTTCTTCCGGGTGGAACTGCCGCTCACGCGCATCCTTCGGCTCGAACCGGCGTTTCTCTCCACCAACGGCGGCATGGTTACGCTGGTCGGCCAGTGTCTCGCGACCAACGGGCAGTTGCGCGTGAATGGACTGGTCCTTTCGCCGAACGTGCTCCAACCAGGAACAGTTTATAGCTTCACCCTGCCGCCGCTCCCGGAAGGCACCTACGACGTGGAATGGCTGGAAGGCGGTCTGCTCGTGGACACGGCGGAGAAGTTGTTCAGCATCACCGCCGAAGTGCAGCCCGTGGGTGTGACCCAGCGACTACTCGAACCGCCGATCGAGCCGCCCGCCAGTCCGATGAAGGTGAAAAAGGGCGGGATGGTGAATGGAACCATCAACGTCGCCAGTGCCCATCGCATGAGTGGCAAGAAGGGCTTGAACGCCGTCAACGTCAAGCTGGCCCGCGCCATCAGCAGCGGCAGCGGCGGCGGAAGCAGTGATGGCGACGATCTGTTGTTTCCGCCCACGGGGGAAATGCAGTTGCAGGCCGTGGACCTGGTGGCTCCCGGTCGCGGGCTTGACGTCGTCTGGACGCGCACCTACCGGTCGCGCACCGGACGCACCACGCCGATGGGCGTGAACTGGGATCATTCCTACAACCTCTTCGTCGAGCAGGTCGGCACGAACGTAGCGGTGAACGACGGCACCGGCCGGCGCGATGTTTATTTCCTGGGCACCAACGGACTCTACACGCGCAACGAATTTTTCAATGAAGGCAGCCTGAGCAACAACGCCTTCACGCTCACCTTTCCGGACACCAGTCGCTGGGAGTTTCATGAGTTCGACGGCTCGGCGACGGCGGGAAAAATCTGGCGCATCGTGGACCGGAACAGCAACGCCCTCACCTTCTCCCACGCCATCGACGGGCAACTTGTCTCCATCATCGACACGCTGGGGCGCACGAATCAACTCAGCTACAGCAACGGGTTTGTTTCCAGTGTCACGGATTACTCCGGGCGGGTGGTGACGTTCGGTTACGCGCCCGTGCGGTCCGGAGTCACACCCGCCGGGGTGCTGGTCGCGGTGACTTCGCCGGCCGTGACGAACACGCCGAACGGGAACGACTTCCCCGCCGGCAAGACGACCCGTTACAATTACACCAGCGGTTTTGCCGACGAGCGGTTGAACCGGAACCTCGCCTCCATCACCGACCCGAAGAATCAAACGTGGCTCCAGATTTTTTACCGCACGAACATCAGCCCGTCCTCGCCCGCCTTCGACACCGTGGACTTCGTGCAGCGCGGCGGGTCTCGCACCCATCTGCGCCGTTTTCTTCAGACGCCCTCGCCGGAGAATGGCTTTGCGGTGGTGAAGTGCATCGTGAAGGACGGCGTGGGCAACGTGACGGAACTCTGCTACGACGCGCAGAACCGCTGCGTGCGCCAGCTTGAATACACGGGTCGCGCCATTCCCGATCTGCCCACCACCGAACAAGCGAACCGTCCGGGCAAGAAACTGCGCGCCAGCGATCCGGATTTCTTCGAGACGCGCTGGTCGTGGAATCTTGATTCGCTCTGCACGCTCGTCACCGAGCCGCGCGGCAACCGCACAGAGGTGATTCACCAGCGGGCCTTCAATCAGAATTCTTCGCGGAGCAACAACGCCAAGCGCCATGATGGCGACGTGCGCGTGGTGCGGGAGCGCGCCTGCTGCGATGGCGCGGACACGGACGGCGACGGTTTATTCGACATGACCGAGCGCGTCTGGCGCTTTGAGTATGACCCGCGCTTCGGTTCACCCGCGTTGTCCAGAAAGGGCTACCAATATTACAAAAGTCAAAGCGACATGGGGAGTGCCGGTGCCCACAACAATCCGGCTTTTCAGGAGAACCAACACCAGGGAACGATGCAGAGGCTTTACCAAGGCGGAGATCACGAGGGAGAAAATCCGCTTTATGAGTCCGGTTGTTTCGCCACCGTCATTACTGATCCGCGCGGCGGCAGCGACCTCTGCACTTATGATGCGTACGGGAATTTGCTGAAACACCAGGGGCCGCAGCCCGCCGGAGGCCAGCGTCCCGTCACCGACTGCGAATACAACGCCTTCGGCCAGCCCACCGTCTGTGTGCTGCCGCTCGATGGCAATGGCAAGCGGCGCCGCGATGAGTGTGTGTATTACGACAGCGGCCCGCAGAACAGTTATCTCCAGCACCACATCGCCGACTGTCTCGCGGCCCATTTGCACCTGACCAACACCTTCGAGCATGATGCCCGCGGCAACGTCACCCGCCATATCGACCCGCGAACCAACGACACGCGCATCCTCTACAACGCGTTGGACCAGCGCATCAGCATGAACGTGACTGTGCCGAAACAAACCCAGGGCGCGACTTTTGGCGAGCGCATGAACACCACTTTCACCTACGACGCCAATGACAACCTCGTGCAGATCGACCAGGAGAATCGGGATGAGACGGGCGCGCTGGATGCGGCCAACCCGCTGTGGACTTCGTTCGCGGAGTTTGATGCCTTGAACCGCCGCACGCTCGTGGCCCATGAGTTGACGCACGTCTTGCAACGCTCCCTGACCAACCGTTTCTTCTACGACGGC
>JAYVWQ010000408.1:0-3279 GCA_043785945.1 Akkermansia sp. | reverse complement strand
GCTGAAACCCTCGCCGCCTACCACTGGCTGGCCTTGGTCATCCTCATGCTCCCTTTGCTCTTCGCCAAGAGTGCATGACAGGCTCTAGGGAACCGAACTCTTTTCGTAAGCCAATCAGGTTGACGCGCAGCGTTCTCAGCATGTCACCACGAAACTTGGTGTGCACATCGACGGCGGCCTTGCGGGCATTGAAATCGTTTTCTGGAGCGGGGGATTCCGGCTCAGCCGGCGCGGGTTCACCCGGCGGCGCCGGCTTTTTTGGTTTGGGGATTGGAACTCCCGAGGCGGCGCCGGCGATGCTGATGGCGGCGTCGGCAATCGAGCGGGTGATCTGAAGCTGGCTCTGGATGAGAGCGCTCGGGTTGTTACCCCCTTTTTGAATGCGAAAATCAACGGGCGAATCGCGCACGATCACCACCGAACTGTTTCCTTCGGCGTAGAAATAGTTGGTGCTGAAGGTGCGGTGCCAGTGCCAACCATTTTCCGGGTCTGTGAGGGTGCGCCAGACCGGATCACCCCAATCGCGCACCATGCCTTCCTCGCCGTTCTGCGTGTTGTTCAGTTCGCTGACCGCATCCTTCCCCTCACGGCCAAGGCCGGGGCGCGTGACAAGGGCGTTGGCCCGGGTGAACAGCTCTTCCGGGGCGTTGGGCGCGGCGAGCTTGAGCTTGCCGACCGCCGCAGCCAAGCGAGGGTCCCGGCGTTGCTGGAGTTTTTCAACCTCGGTTTGCAGTCCTTGGAATGCGGGCGAGAGCGTCTTGCCCCCCGTGATCCCGTTCGTCGTCCACTGCTTGATCGCTTCCGGCGTGGCGGCCCGGACGAGCTTCGGCAAGGCGGGGAGGAACGACTTCTCAAAGTCCGTCGCCCAGGCATCCGCCAATTCGAGGAGCCTGGAGGAGACGGTGTCCAGCTTCCGGCGTACGGCGGCTTGCCCCTGCATCTGGGCGTAGGCATTCTGGTTGGTGAGATTGGCACGCCCCTTCGCGTAAGCCTCCAAGGCGCGGCTGGCCTCATGGATCGCATCCGTCATCTCGGCCTCCTTGGAACGCGCCACATTGTTATAGGCGGACAGATAGTCACGGGGGCGGGCGAGTTCCGCGGCGGCGTTCGTGTTCGGGACCGGCGGGCTCGCGCTGATGGTCGTGTGGAACGCGGCGTAGGTGTCGAAAAGCCTCGTCGCCAGCGCCGTTCTTTCCTCGGTCAGACGGGATCCCTCCATCTGCGCCTGGCCAAGAGCCTCGTGAAGAGCCTCGATGCGCATCGGGGTAAGCGGGGTTGTATCCAGTGGATCCTCACCGTAGATGTCCACCTTCAGGGTGACTCGGTTGTGGGCGCAGCCCGCCATCAAAAGGGCGAGCAGGGAGATGCAGATGGTTCGAGTTGATTTCATGGCAGTGAATTGATGAGGTCCAGGATGAGGTCGATCTTCTGCATACCGACTTCCTTGGTCACATTGTAGTTAGTGATCGAGTTCACCGTGTTCGTGAGTTGATTAACCAGGAGCGCGTCGAGTTTCGCGAGCGCTGTTGCCGCGCCCTCCTTGGCCAGCAAATCGTTGCCCACCTGGGTCTGCACCACCCGGCTCAGGTTCTGAATCGTCAGCGCCGAAGCACTGCTCTCGCTGAACGAGGCGATCTTTCCGACCACTTCGTCCGGATTCGATGAGACAATGAAAACCAGCTTTTCATCGCCGTGCCGCGTCACGACTCCGCGCGCCGGGTCATAATCGATCTCCGCGTAGTCCCCGGGTTTCAGCCCGGACGAGCGCGGGTAGGCAAGCACGCGACGGCGGGCTTCGGCTCGGCGGCGCAATTCATTCGGATCGGCGTCTGGCTTGGAAGCTTCCTCCAAATACACCCTGGTGGTCTTGAGCACGTTCGTCTCAATCAAACCTTCCAAGTCGTTCCGGAAGCGCAGCGCATTGACACCGCCATCGGAGGAAACATCGCCGAACAGGCTATCGACGGAACGCGCCGGAAACCAACCAGAGCGATACTCAGCAATGCCAAGGGTGGAGTCCGCATCCACGGTCGTTCGATAAAAGTTCGCGTGTTCACCGCTTCCAACCTTGAAGTAGTGAACCTCGTGGACCCTCATGTCCCCCGTACTGCACCCAAGGAGGGAGGCGAGTCCAGCGACACAGACACCTGCTAAACCAAGAGCGTTGCGTTTCATAATAATGGTGATGATTTCATGGGTTCGAGATCTTACGTTCTTCACACCTTCTCCTCCGCCTTCTGGGCCAGACGGCTCAGGAGCACCAGACGCTCGGAACATCCCGCGAGGAAGGCCCATCCAGGCTGGTCCGCCGCCCCCTGCCCTGATGAGCGGGCGCAGCCCGGTGAGGGCGACGTGCCAGACTGGGGCACGAGTGTTCCCGTGGAGCCAATTCGGGCGGTGCATTCTGCGCTCATGACAGTTCTTTTTTGATCCAGTGTCCCGGTTGAAAATTTTGCTGTGCGGAGGAAGAGCCTATCCGCGCGCCCCCCACTCACAAGCCGTGTGACTTAGCCAAACCGGACAATTACTTAGCCAAACCAGACATTTCGCCGGCGGAACCGGGGAGGAAGGCAGCATCTAGGGCGCTCCCTCGCTGGTTCTGGTAATCGCGAGGGACGCAGCCGAAGCGCTGCTTGAACTCACGGGTAAAACTGGAGGCATGATGGAAACCCAGGGCTTCCGCCGTCTCCTTCGCGCTCCATCCTTCCGCCAGCAACCGCGCCGCTTCTTCCATGCGCCGCCCGATGAGCCAGACCTTGGGCGCACATTGGAATTGCCGTTGAAAGAGCCGCCGGAGAGTGCGTTCGGTGATGCCCAGATGCGACTCCAAGGCATTCCGGCAGAAATCAAACTGGCGCGCGAGCGCGGTCAGTTCTTCCGGGGAAAGTCGGCGCGCGCTCATGACCGGAGATGAAAAAAAGTTCGCGCAACTCTCACACCCATACATACGAACGGCACAGGGTCGATCTATCAAAAAACTGGAGAAATCTTTCACCGCCCGGTCGATGGCCGGTGCTGTCGGCCCACCATGGAGGGGCGACGGCTTTATGATGGCGGGCCACTCGCACCCTCCCTAAACTCCGACTTCATGATTCGGAAATCCCAGCGTCCCGCCCCACCCCGCCGCGCCGTGGCCCAGACCTTCACCCTCGCTCGCGAACGCTACGCCGGACTCGGCTTGGACGTGGACCGCGCACTCAAGGCGCTCGCCAAAATTCCCATCTCGCTGCACTGCTGGCAGGGCGATGATGTGGGCGGCTTCGAGAATTTCGGCGGCGC
>JAYVWQ010000407.1:0-4389 GCA_043785945.1 Akkermansia sp. | reverse complement strand
TTCTCGTTGAACCCGATGCGGCGATGGTAAGGCCGGGTGGCGGCAATCGTGCCCTCGCGGAAAAAACGGCCCGGCCGGCCCAGCACTGTGCGGGTCACTTTGCCGAAGCGCTGGAGTATTCCGTAGTCGAAAGCCTCGGCCCATTGGTGCGTGTCGAGCAGCCGCGCATTGGCGGGATCAATCTCCACCATGTTCACCAGCGTCTCACTCTGCCCATGCAGCCGGGAGAACTGCTGGTACTCGGGGGCGATGATGATCCAGTCGTCGCGCTGCACGCCGGGTGCGGCTTCGTGGAGCATGAATTTAAGCCCGAGCGCGCCGTGCAATCCCATGTTGACCGGGCGGCGGCCACAGGCGGCGGCCACTCGCGCGGAGTCCACGCCGAAGGCCATGGAGGAGCCGCCGATGAGGATCAGCCGGGGCGTCGCCTGGGTGTGAAGGAGACTCTTCTTGTCGATGGAGGCCGCGAGAAAATTCTGCGCGCCCGGATACTGCCGGGCATAGGACCAGGCGACCAAGGCGGTGATCGCGAGTTGCACCGCGAGGAACCCGCCGCATCGTTGAAGGAAGGCGCGCATGTTTAGAATTGGAAATAAATGAACGTGGAGCTGCCGAAGGTGCCGAGGTAGATCACCAGCCAGAACAGCGCGGTGTAGGCCAGCCAGCGGGCCGGGCGCGACCAGCCTTCAAAGACCAGCGCATGAAGGTAGCGCCGCTTCCACCATTCCACCGCCACGAAGCAACCGATCAGAATCAGGATGCGGCCATCAGTCGGGTCATGCTTGGCCAGCAGTCCGCCCCAGGATTGCCCTCCGCCGAACGACCGGCCGATGCGCTGCAAAATAAACAGGGCGTCCTCGAAGGTGGCCGCGCGAAAGAAAACCCAGCCCAGGCAAATGAAGGCGAAGGTCACGGACACTTTGCCGAAAGCCACGAGGCTGGGATGCTCGACCGGGACGCCGCCGGGGTTTCGATGCGCGTGTTTGGCCCGCAGGATGTCCGGCAAGACGCCGAGGCCGTTGAGCGCGCCCCAGAGCAGGAAATTCCACGACGCCCCGTGCCAGAGACCGCTCAGGATGAATGTAACCAGGACGTTGAAGACCATGCGCGCCCGGCTCACCCGGCTGCCGCCCAACGGAAAGTAAACGTAATCCTTGAACCAGGTGGACAGCGATATGTGCCAGCGCCGCCAGAATTCGCCGACACTTTGCGAGAAGTAGGGGTAGGCGAAATTGCGCATCAGATCGAAGCCGAGCAACTTCGCGACGCCGATGGCCATGTCGGAATAGCCGGAGAAGTCGCAGTAAATCTGGAACGCGAAGAAGACGGTGGCCAGCGCCAGTTCTGGGCCGTTGTAGCTGGAGGCATTGGAGAAGGCCGCGTCCACGATGGGCGCGAGGTTGTCCGCGATGACCATCTTTTTGAACAGGCCCCAGAGGATTTGTTTCGCGCCGTCGCTTGCCTGCGCCGGCAAGAAGATGCGCTCCTTGAAGAATTGCGGCAGCAGGTGGGTGGCGCGCTCGATGGGACCGGCCACGAGCTGGGGAAAAAACGAAACGTAGGAGAGGTATTCCAGCAGATGCGTCGTCCCGCGCATTTTGCGCCGGTAGATGTCGATGGAATACGACATGGTCTGAAACGTGTAGAAGCTGATGCCGACCGGCAGCACCACGTTCAGCGTCACGTCGTCCACGGACCAGCCGAGTTTCCCGGCCAGTAATTGGAAATTTTCGGCGAAGAAATTGAAGTATTTGAAGAAGCCGAGCATGCCCAGGTTCCCGCTGAGTCCGCAGATTAGAAGCAGTCGCCGCTTCCACGGCACCGCAGCCTTGTTCAATCCCAGCCCGACAAAAAAATCCAGGAAGCTCGCCGCAACCATCAGCAGGCAGTAGCGCCAGTCCCACCAGCCGTAGAAAACGTAACTGGCGGTGACGAGCAGGACGTTCTGCGCCGTGCGGGTCCGCAGGCTCCAATAGAGCGCGAACACCATGAAGAAAAAGATGAGGAACGTCAGCGATGTGAACGTCATTTAAGGGCCGAAGGGTAACGGGCGGAAGAGACGGGCCGCAAGGGTTGGCAACCGGTTGCCCCACTTCTTTGAACAGGTTGAGTTGGGAACGAATCGGATCAGGATGCGTGGAAAAGCTCAGGCCAGCACACTCTTCACCAACTGTCCGCTGACGTCGGTAAGCCGGTAGTAGCGGCCTTGGAATTTGTAGGTAAGCCGTTCATGGTCGATGCCGAGCAGGTGCAGGATCGTGGCGTGCAGATCGTGAACGTCCACCGGGTTCTCCGCCACGTTGTAACCGTAATCATCAGTCGCCCCGTACGTCACACCGGGTTTCACGCCGCCACCGCACATCCAGATGGTGAAGCAGCGCGGATGATGGTCGCGACCGTAATCGGTGGCGGTGAGCTTGCCCTGCGAATAATTCGTGCGGCCAAATTCGCCGCCCCAAACGACCAGCGTGTCATCCAGCAACCCGCGCTGCTTCAAATCAGTGATGAGCGCATGACACGCCTGATCCACATCCTTGGCCTGGCGTCGAATGCCGCTCGGCAATCCGCCGTGATGATCCCAGCCGGGATGATAGAGCTGGATGAAACGGACATTCTTCTCCGCCAGCTTGCGCGCCAGCAGGCAGTTCGCGGCGAAGGTGCCCGGCTCCTTCGCCTCTTTGCCATAAAGCTCAAACGTGCTCTCCGGTTCCTGCGACAAATCCATCACTTCGGGCACGCTGGTCTGCATGCGGTAGGCCATCTCGTATTGCGCCACGCGCGAGTTGATTTCGGGATCGCCGAGATCTTCGTATTGCAGCGCGTGCAGCTCGGCCAGACGGTCGAGCATCTTGCGCCGCCCCTCGGTGGAGATGCCGTCGGGATTTTTCAGGAACAGCACTGCGTCTTTGCCGCTGCGGAATTGCGCGCCCTGATGAATGCTGGAGAGAAAGCCATTGCCCCACAGGCGCGAGTAAAGCGGCTGGTCGATGCGGTCCTTGGAAATCAGCACGACGAAGCCGGGCAGATTTTCATTCGCGCTGCCCAAGCCGTAGCTCAACCACGCTCCCATCGAGGGACGGCCCGGCAGTTGATGGCCGGTCTGGAAGAACGTAATCGCCGGATCGTGATTGATGTGCTCGGTGTGCATCGAGCGGATGAAGCACAGCTCGTCCGCCATCTTCGCCGTGTGCGGCATCAGTTCGCTTATCCACGCGCCGCTCTGCCCGTGTTGCGCGAATTTGAAAACAGATCCCGCGAGCGGCAGCGTCGCCTGGTTGCCCGACATGCCGGTGAGTCGCTGGCCCATGCGGATGCTGGCCGGCAGATCCTGGCCGTTCAATTTGTTCAGCAGCGGCTTGTGATCGAACAGATCGAGCTGCGACGGCCCGCCGCTCATGAAAAGGTAGATGATGCGTTTGGCCTTGGGCGCAAAGTGCGGTCGGTCGAGAATGCCTTTGAAGGGATTAAGCGGCTGGGCGGCTCCGAGCGCGTCACGGTTCAACAAGCCGAACAGGGCCATACCGCCCATGCCGAGGCCGAACTTCCCGAAGAAGTCCCGCCGGTTCATCTGAAAATTGACGTGCGTGCAGTTCATCTTATCGCCTCATTACCGCGTCATCGTGGTTCAACAGGGCCTCGGCGAGGATGGTTCCTGCCGCGAGTTCCACCAGATCGAGCGCGGGATCATTTTTCGCCTCGCCGACCTTGAGCAACTGGCTGGCGGCGTTCGTGTTCTCCGCGAACTGCGCGCGCTGCTCTTCGAACAATCTCTTCAGCACGGGTAGTTCCTTCGCCGACGGTGGCCGGCCGGTGATGGTGCGAAAAACCCACGGTACACGTTCCTCCGGAGTGGGGCCGCCTTCTTTCATCATGCGCTGGCTTAGGAGCCGGGCGGCCTCGATGATTTGTGTGTCGTTCAACAGGGCCAGCGCTTGCAGCGGCGTGCTCGTGCTCTGACGGCGCACGGTGCAGTAGCTCCGGTCTGCCGCGTCGAACCCTGACATCGTCGGCGGCGGCACAGTTCGTTTCCAGTAAGTGTAGAGGCTGCGCCGGTGCAGGTCGTCGCCCTTGCCCTGATCGTAGTTCGGCTTGCCCATCGCGATTTCCCACAGACCGGAGGGCTGATAAGGCTTCACGCTCGGGCCGCCTAGTTTCTCAACGAGCAATCCGCTCTGCGCCAGCGCCTGATCGCGCAGCATCTCGGCCGCGAGTCGTCGCGCCGGGCCGCGCGCGAGCAACTCATTGGCGGGATCACGCGTGAGCAATTCTGGTGATGCTTGCGACGACTGACGGTAGGTGGACGAGAGCGCGATCATTTTCAGCAGCCGCTTTACGTCCCACCGCATCGTGCCGCCGGCGTCTCGCTGGCGTTCCTCAGTTCGCCAGCGG
>JAYVWQ010000406.1:0-3994 GCA_043785945.1 Akkermansia sp. | reverse complement strand
ACCTGGAGCGTCTGCGCTACGACAAGGTCATTCTCGCCACCGACGCCGACGTGGACGGCCTGCACATTCGGAATTTGTTGATCACTTACTTCTACAAATTCTTCGAGCAGCTCGTGCATGACGGGCATCTCTACGTGCTGGAGACGCCGCTCTTCCGCGTGCGCAACAAGCAGGAGACGATTTACTGTTACAGCGAGGCGGAGCGCGACGCGGCGGCGAACAAGCTGGGCAAGAACCCGGAGATTACGCGCTTCAAAGGGCTGGGTGAAATCAACCCGAGCGAGTTCAAGCAATTCATCGGGAAGGAAATGCGACTCAGCCCGGTGGAGTACGCGCCGAAGAGCGACGCGTCGAACATCCTCAGCTTTTACATGGGCAAGAACACGCCGGAGCGGAAGGATTACATCATGGAGAATCTGATCGTGCCGGTGGAGGATTGAGGCGCGGCAGGGACGAGCGGATGCACTGTGAGTAACGTGTCAGCAGATCCCAACAACCTTTGCTCGCGATGCACATCCGCAATCTGATGATCACCAGTCGGCCCGTCGCTCATGGCGCAAAGGGCTGCGGTGCGCCGGACAAATCGGGCAGGAAACTCTGGAACCGCCCGCGCCCTTCAGCCCAGACTTGGCTTATGCAACGCACACCTTTTTGGAGATTCTTTTTCCTCAATCCTTGCGTCGTGCTGGCGTGCGTGAGCGGTCTGGGACTGGGTTGCGCTCAAGCCGCCATCTTCAATGTGAAGGATTACGGCGCGTCCGGGAAAAAGAGCGAAGACGCGCGCCCGGCCATCCAGAAAACCATCGAAGCCTGCGCCGCCGGTGGCGGCGGCACGGTGCTGCTGCCGCGCGGCGAATACACCTCGGGCACGCTGCACTTGCGCAGCCGGGTGCGATTGGAGATTGCCGCCGGTGGGACGCTGTTCGCCTCCACGAATGAAGCGGCCTACGACTATGGAACCATTGCTTCCACCGCCGCATTACTCACCGGAAAAAATCTGGAAGACGTGACCATCATCGGCGCCGGCACGCTCGACGGCCAGGCGGAATACGAATGGCGGGACGATGACGTGGAACATTCGTTCAATCATAAGGATCGCATGTTGGCAGCGGGGAAATCCATCCGGCGCTCCTTCCCTGCGGGCTTGCCGCAGAGGGTGGTCTTCCCGCACCTGCTGTTTCTGAGCGGATGCAAACGCGTGCAGGTCACGGGGCTGAAGTGGCTGCATTCGCCGAGCTGGTCCATCACGCTCTATGCCTGCGAGCAGGCCCGGCTGGAGGGGCTTTACGTTTACACCAGCCTGCAGGACGCCGTCTGGGCGGATGGCATCGACCTGGATGGATGCAAGGATGTGCGCATCGAACGCTGCACCATCGAGACGGGGGACGATTGCATCATTTTCATTTCCACGGGCGTCTGGGGGCCGGCGCGCCGGTGTGAGAACATCACGGTGGCGAATTGCCGGCTCTCCTCGGCCTCGGCGGGCATCAAGTTCAGCGAAGGCAATTTCGCGGGCGTGAGCAACATCACGGTGCGGGACTGCGTGCTGACGAACGTGAATCGCGGCCTGGTCTTTTACACCATCCAGGGCGGCGACATCAGCGACGTGGTGGTGTCGAACCTGACCATTCACTGCAACCGCTTCGACTGGTTCTGGGCCGGGGACGGGCAGCCGTTTCACTTCCGCGTCATGCGCCTCAGTGAATGGAACCGGCAGCCCCTCTCAGCCACCGAGCCGGTGCCCGGGGTGATGCGCCGCATCACGATTCGCGACGTGACCGCCCACGGGAAAGGGTCCTCGCTGGTCTATGGGCATGGAGAAAGCTGGCTGGAGGGGATCAGCTTCGAGAACGTGAAGCTGTGGCTCTCCACCGACCCGGGAGCGGCTTATGACACGGCGACCAATGCGCTCAATTTCCGCTACGCCCGGAATCTCAAATTGAAGAATGTGAGCGTGAACTGGGAGCGACCGCTGCTGCCGGCGTGGCAGAGCGCGCTGAGTTTTACGGACATTGAGGGACTGGAACTCGAAGGCTTTAGCGGACGGCAGGCGTGGCCGGACCGGGACGCCCCCGCCGTCCTGTTCAACAACGTCACCAACGCCAGCGTCACTCGTGCGTCCGCGGCGGAGGACACGCAGTTATTTTTGCAGACGGGACCGGGCAGCCGAGCAATACGCGTTTATGGAAATGACTTCCGCCGAGCGAAGATGCCCTGGCAAATCGATCCGAGTGTCCCCACCAATGCTGTCGTCGTGCGAGAGAACCGGCTCCCGGAATAGACGCAGGCCACTCACCCACCACTTCCACCAAACCGGAGCAAGGCCAGTCCGTGTTCGGCTCAAACTCGAGTTCCACCAGGAGGACCGGATTGGCGACACCGATTCGTTTTCGGCTGGCGGCACCGTTCACCGGATGTTGCCGACGCTGTTCTTCGCGGTGTCGTGCTTGGTCTTCAGCACGTTGCTGAGGGAAGAGGCGGCGCCCTGCCCCCATCCCATCTTGGCATTGCCCCAATGCGCCTGGCCGGGACCGTAAAGGCGGTACTCGACATCCATTCCCGTGGTCATTTCGCGACCGGCTTCCAGTTCGATCTCACCGGTTACGTCCGTGGTGCGCAGGTTGAAATGCGGACGGTATTTGTTCTGGAACGGGGTGTGACGCCCGCCCTCTTCTTTTTTCAAGAGATACGTCTCGGCAGGCGAAGTGAACTCCTCCTTCTTCTCCGGGTTCCAGCCGCGCACGGTGACTTTGTTGAGGCTGTATTCCTTGGGGTTGAACAGGACATCCGACGAACCGCCATCCGCCGCCATCCGTCCGAAGCTCTTCGCCTCGTTGAAAAATTTGACCGTGCCCGTCTTCATCGCACTGACACTGCCTCCGGGGGATGCGGACACATTGAGGGTGGCGCTTTTGCCCGAACCAGTGCGGGCCGTCCACGGATTGTTGCCGGCGAAAGTGGATTCGCGGCTCAAGTGACGGCCCGTCTTCGGATCCAAATAGCGGCTGCGCTCGCTGTCGATTCTTGGCCCTTCGTAGCGACACGGCCAGCCTTTCTCAAACGTCCATTCGATGACTGGCGGGCCGTCCCGATGATTGTCCAGATAAAGCCCCGTCTCGCCATCCCAATGCAGGCCGTGAAAGAGATAAGGATTGCCCGCCGGTGAAGCCGTCACGGGCAGACCGTTCTCATCGACCAGCGGCGTGCCGTCCGGCGCGAGGAACTGCGGCTGACCGTAGTCGTCGTAGAAATAGCGTTCGAGCACGTTACCGCCCGCATCGGTCAGGGCGAGGACGTTGCCGAGGTCATCGGCGTGCGCGTAAGTGACTTCGCCCGCCGCAGAAATCCGGACATGCGAAGCGACCTGGTGCATGTGGGGCCAGACGGCGAACAGTTTGGTCACGCCGTTCTCTCGTTCCTCGATGATCTCGTCACCGTCGCTGTCCGGATCGTGAATGAACTGCGTCGTGACCGGCGCAGCGGGCGCTGGCGGGTACGTTGTCTTGCTGATGCGCCGACCCAGCACGTCGTAGTTGAAACTTACCACCGGGACCAAGGCGGGGCCGACGGTGCGCTCCACGCTCACGAGGCGATCCGCGTAATCATAATGGTAAAGCGTCGGGCCAGCCCCGCTGTCTCGCAGGACGAGATTTCCGTTGCGGTCGTGCTGCTCCGCACCGAAGGGCGTGAAGGTATATTGATTCATCTGAGCGTCGGCCGGCTCGGGCAGCGTCTCGTCCATTCCATAAATTCCCACGGCACCGTTCTGCGTCACAGTCTGGCGGTTGCCCATGTGATCGATTTCGTAAACCGTGGTGCGGACCGGCGCACCGCCCGCCGTCACCGCCACCGAGGTCAGGCGGTCGCCCGCGTCGTAGCTCAGGGCGCTCGACAAGATGGCACCGCCCGGCAGCGCCCCGCCGAGCACGGACGCTTTGTTCTGCCCCGCATCGTAGCCCAGCGTGCGATCCGCGATGACCGCCCCGCCGCCCGC
>JAYVWQ010000405.1:0-3201 GCA_043785945.1 Akkermansia sp. | reverse complement strand
CCCGCCTCGCCATCGCCCGCGCCTTCGTGCGCAACGCCCCCATCCTCGTGCTCGACGAAGCCACGGCCGCGCTCGATTCCGCGACCGAGATGGAAGTGCAGAAGGAGATCGACCGCCTCGAAGAAAACCGCACCGTCATCTCCGTGGCCCACCGCCTCAGCACCCTGGCCAACATGGATCACATCATCGTGCTCTCGCAGGGGCAGATCGTGGAGCAGGGTTCCTTCGCTGAACTGGTGCGGGCCAACGGCGTCTTCGCCGGCATGGCCGCGCGGCAGGGTATTTTCCCGACGGCGTGACCCTCCCAGCGGGCGACCCGTTTGCTACTGGCCGGACGGAGTGACGCCGGGGGCACGCTGCCTACGGCTTCTCCGGCACTTCGATCACATCGCCGTCGCGCAGCCAGAGATCGTGCGCCCACGGGATGGGCGGCTGGTTGCCGGACGAGTAGCTCATGTCGGGCAGCGCGACGGCGTTCAGGTCGAAGGTCATCTTCTTCGTCTCCTTCGTCTGCGGGTCGAGGCGCATCACCGTCACGCGCGAAAGGTCGGAGGAGGTGCGAAGGAGACTGCTGAAGCGAGCGTTGCGCAGCACCGTGGACGAGAGGAGGAAAAAGGGAGAACGTGTCACAAACCCATTGGCACCATCGCCAACTTTCGGAGACAAGATGAAGGTCCCGTCGGTTCCACCGGCCCTGAAACGCACGGTACGTTGCACGCAGTTCTGGAGCGTGATTCGTTCAGGACCGGCAAAGCCCGCCCAACGGATGCCCATTTGATGATCGGCCATCGGAATTTCCACGTTGTCGCCCCATTCAAGCGGTTGATCGCCCAAGCAATTCGTCGTGAGCATGAGAGCCAGGACGTTCACCCGTATAGGCTTCTCAGATTTTCCGTCCAGGCGATGGATGGTGATACTGGCGAAATCTGGGAACGGAAAATCGAAGCCGCCGTTTTCATAAACTGCCGCCAGAAATTCCATGAGCGTGTATCGGTTCACGTCATTCGTGCCCTTGGAGAAAATTGTCACGCGCTGCTCCGAGCTGCGCACCGCGCTGATGAACCCGCGCCGTTGCAGAAATTCATCCGCGCCGTGGGCGCGGAGCAATTCCACGATGCGCTGGTAATTCGCCGCCTCCTCCGCCGTGATCGGAGCGGGGTTGCCTGATCCAAAACCTGCCCGCATTGGGCCGGGCGCAGGTGTCCCCGGCACGACGACCTTGCGTCCGGCTTTTTCGAGCGCCATTGAGAGCGGTGTCGTTCCTTGGCGCGTGATGACGTTCGGATTGGCCCCGTGCTTGACCAGCGCCGCAACCAGCTCTGGACGGTTCTGCGTCGCGAAGTGCAGCGGCGTGTAGCCATCGGACGTCATGCTGCCGTTGGCGTCGGCCCCGGCGTCCAGCAGCAAGATCGCCTGCCTGTCCCGACTGCGTTGCACCGAATCCTGCACGGGTGTGAGGTGGTTCGCGAACTTAATGTCCAGTTTTGGCTTGGCCGCGAGCAGGGCGGACAAGACTTCCTCCGAGCCGGTGCCCAAGGCGAATTCCAGAGCGCTCTGCTGGTAGCTCCCGCTCACATGATCAGGATTCGCGCCATGCTGGAGAAGGAACTTTACGACCTCGATCTGCTTCATCCAAAGCGCGCGGGTGAGGGGCGTCATGCCCTGGGCGTCGGGCGCGTTCACGTCCGCGCCGCGCGCGACGAGCAGCGCGCAGAGGTTCGTGTGACCGGCGTTGGCCGCGAAGTGCAGCGGCGTCATGGCCTCGTAGTTGGTCGCTTGAACAGATGCACCTGCCTTAATCAGCCGTTCCGCGATGGGCAGGGATCCGCGCGAGGCGGCTTCATGCAGCGGGGTCGTGCCTTTCGCGACGGCAGGGTTGAAATTCGGTATCGAGTAGCTGATGGAAGCATTGGCGAGAACGTCAGGTTTCGCCCCGCGCGCCAGCAGCAGTTCCACCAGACTCTCGTGGCGGCCAACCACGGCGTAATGCAAAGCGGATTCTCCGGACGGATAACTCCAGTTCACATCTGCCCCGCGCGCCATGAGCAGTTCGGCCACGGACTTGAAGCCGTCCCGGCACGCGATGATGAGCGCATCGCCCGCGTCGTCCTGAGTCGCACCGTGGTCGAGCAGCAGTTGCACGATGCGGAGGTGCCCGCGCGCCGCCGCCTCGATCATCGGCGAGTCGTTCGGGAACGGGTCGTTCGCCTTCACGCCCTGCGAAATGAGAAATTCCGCTACGCTATAATGGCCGCTGCGCGCGGCGCGTTGCAGTTCGGTAAACCCGTTCGATGGCGCTCGCAACAAGTCCGGACTGTTCCGCGCCAGCGTCTTCACCCGCGCCAGTTCCTCGGCCTCGGCTTGAGTGAGCGAGGTCGCCGTTTCAGCCGCACCCGGAAGCGCAGCCACGGCTTTCATGCCCAACAAATCCCGACTCAATTTCACCAACTGCTCCTGCTCCGCGAAGTCGCGGACGATGCGCTGATACTGCGCGCTGGCATCGTTGGTTTTGCCCAGCTTGCGGTAGCACTCGCCGAGCCGGAACAGCGCCGTGGCAATGACCTTGCGCTGCTCGTCCGACTGCGTGACCACGGACTGATACTCCTTGATGGCCGCGTCGAGATTGCGGTTCGCCTCCTCCTCGAACAGCCCGCGCTGCAGCCGCTCGGTAAGCGGATCGGCGGCAAACACGTTGACCGCGAACCCCAGCACCACCACGAACAGGTTGATTGCTCTCATAATTTTGGTCTCCGTTTTGGCGGACGGTGACTTGTCACCGCCTTCCCTGCGGCGCGGCGTCCGGTGACAAGTCACCGCACTCCAAATCTCCGCAGCGTGCCACGGCGTTCAATTTCTAACGGACGGCGACGGCTGTGTTGTCATGCTTTTGTAAATTCACCCCGAGGCGCCGCCCGTGGCCAGCCTTCGGGTCGGCCTAGACTGGTTGGAGTTTAGACAAGTGCAATCTGTTCGTCACCGAACCATCACTGATCTTTTTTCTCCCGTTCTGGATCGCGGGTCGGCGGGTGGAACTGGTCGCGCTGCCACCAGGAGCGCCGCGGGCGGCGGCGCCACGAAAGGGCATCGCCCCGGCCAGTTCGGGCGGCCCGCTGGACGCGGGCCGAGTGGTCGCCGCGCGACCACTTCCACCTCGCCGGCTCCGTCCGACCACCGCGTCAAGATGCAGCCATGCAGATTCCA
>JAYVWQ010000404.1:0-6419 GCA_043785945.1 Akkermansia sp. | reverse complement strand
TCGTCCTGTTTGTGCTTGGCGAACTCCACGATCAGAATCGCGTTCTTGCACGCGAGACCCACCAGCACGATGAGGCCAATCTGGGTGAAGATATTATTGTCGCCCCCCTTGAACCACACGCCCGCCATGGCAAAAAGCAGGCACAACGGCACGACCAGAATGATGGCCAGTGGCAGGCGAAAACTTTCGTATTGCGCAGCGAGCACGAGGAACACGAGCAGGATGCAGAGCGGAAAAACATAGACCGCCGTGTTGCCCGCGAGGATGCGCTGATAAGTCAGGTCGGTCCATTCGGCGGTCATGCCCTTGGGCAGACTAGCCGTGAGTTTTTGCATCTCCGCTTCGGCCTGGCCGGAGCTGACGCCGGGCGCGGCTCCGCCGTTAATTTCGGCGGCGGGATAACCGTTGTAGCGCATGGCGCGGTCCGGGCCGTACGACTCCTTCACTTTGACCAGGGAGCCAAGCGGCACCATCTGGCCAGCGGCGTTGCGAGTCTTGAGTTTGGTGATGTCGTCGGCGCGATCCCGAAAGGGCGCGTCCGCCTGAGCCACGACCTGGTAGGTGCGTCCGAACAGGTTGAGGTCGTTCACATAAAGTGAGCCGAGATAAATCTGCATCGTCTCGAACAGATTCTGCAACGGCACGCCCTGCGACTTCGCTTTCACCCGATCAATCTGGGCGTCGATCTGCGGCACGTTGATGGTGAAGGTGGAGAACACACCGGCGAGATTGGAGTTCGCGTAAGCCTGACCCATCAAACCCTGCGCGTTTTGGAAGAGCGCGTCGTAGCCCATGCCGGCGCGGTCTTCCACGAACATCTTAAACCCGCCAATCGTGCCCAGACCGTTGACCGGCGGGGGCATGACGGTGAGCACGAAGGCTTCGTCAATGCCGGAGAACTGGGCGTTGAGGGCGGCCGCAATGGCCGGGGCGCGGAGTTCCGGCGTCGTGCGTTTCTCAAAGTCATTCAAGCAGAAGAAGACGATGCCGGCATTGGGCGCGACGCTCAGGCCGCTGATGCTCAGGCCGGGGAATTGCACGGCGCTTTGGACGCCCGGATGTTTCATCCCGATGTCCGCCATCTTGCGCAGTACCGCTTCACTGCGGTCCAGCGAGGCCGCGTCCGGCAACTGTGCGAAGGCCACGAGGTATTGCTTGTCCTGTGTGGGCACGAAGCCCGTCGGAACCTTGGTGAAGCTCCAGCCGGTCAGGAAGACCAGCCCGCCGTAGAGCAACAGGGCGATGGCGCTCTTGCGCAACACACCGCCGACCGCGCCCGCATACTTCCCGCTCGACCAGGTGAAGACGCGGTTGAAGGGGCGGAAGATCCAGCCGAACACTTTGTCCATCGCGCGGGAGGGTAAATCCTTTTTCTCGCCGTGCCCTTTGAGCAGGACCGCACAGAGGGCAGGGGAGAGAGTCAGGGAACTGAAGGCCGAGATCACGGTCGAGATGGCAATCGTGATGGCGAACTGCTTGTAGAACTGCCCGGTCAATCCGCTGATGAAGGCGGTGGGGATGAACACGGCGCAGAGCACCAGCGCGATGGCGATGATGGGACCCGTAACTTCCGTCATGGCGCGTCGCGTCGCCTCGTGCGGCTCGAAACCGAGCGCGATGTTTCGCTCCACGTTTTCCACGACCACGATGGCGTCATCGACCACGATGCCGATGGCCAGCACGAGACCGAAGAGCGTGAGCATGTTGATGCTGAAGCCGAGCGCGAGCATCACGGCGAAGGTGCCGACCAGCGAAACCGGCACCGCCGCCAGCGGAATGATGGAAGCGCGCCAGGTTTGCAGGAAGAGAATGACTACAATGACGACGAGCAGAATGGCTTCGAAAAGTGTCGTCACCACCGCGCTGATGGAATGACGCACGAAGACCGTCGGGTCATAGACCACCGAGTAGTCCAGGCCCTCGGGGAAATCTTTTTTCAATTCGTCCATCTTCGCGCGCACGTCCTTCGAGAGCTGGATGGCGTTGGCTCCCGGTGTCTGGAAGATGGGAATCGCCACCGCGCGCTTGTTGTTCAGGAGCGAGCGGAGCGAATAACCGGCCGCGCCCAGTTCGAGACGAGCCACATCCTTGAGCAGCGTCTTTTCCCCATTCGGTCCGGTCTTGATGATGATGTCGCCGAATTCCTCCTCGCTGACCAAGCGCCCCTTGGCATTGACCTGCAATTCAAAGTTCACCGCGCCGTTCATGGGCACGGGCGGTTGGCCGACGCTGCCGGCGGCGATCTGCACGTTCTGTTCGCGGATGGCGTTCACGACATCGCTGGCCGTGAGATTCCGCGCGGCGACCTTGTCCGGGTTCAGCCAGACGCGCATCGCGTAATCGCCGGAGCCGAAGAGCAGCACCGAGCCGGCCCCGGGAATGCGCGCGAGCACGTCCTTCACCTGGAGCGTGGCGTAATTGCGCAGATAAATTTCATCGTAGCGATCATTCGGCGAGACGAGATGCACGACCATCGTGAGGTCGGGCGACTGCTTGGTGGTGGTGACGCCGAGACGGCGCACTTCCTCCGGCAGTTTGGTCAGCGCCTGCGAAACGCGGTTCTGCACCAGGGTCTGCGCCTGGTCCACGTCCGTGCCGAGCTTGAACGTGATGGTCAGTGCCATCACGCCGTCGGCCGTGGACTGCGAGAACATGTAGAGCGAGTTCTCGACGCCATTGATGGCCTGCTCCAGCGGCGCGGCCACCGTTTCGGCGATGGTCTTGGGATTCGCGCCCGGATACACCGCCTGCACCACCACGGTCGGTGGAACGACTTCAGGATATTCGCTGATGGGCAGCCGCCACATGGCGATCAATCCCATCAGGAAAATGGCCGCCGACAGCACCCCGGCAAAGATCGGACGACGAATGAAGAAGTGCGAAAAGTTCATAGCTGGGGCTTCACTTCCTCTTGTTCGCGGCTCGCGGTTTGCACCTTGGGAGCTGCTTCAGATTTGGCCGCCGCCACCGGCTGTGGTTGCACCGCCATCCCGGGACGCACGCGGGCCATGACCACGTTCATCACGACCTGCTCGCCGACTTGCAATCCGTCGCGGACGAGGCGTTTGCCATCCACCAGCGCGCCCAGTTTCACCGGGCGATAAGCCACGGTATTGGACGAAGTCAGGGTGAGGACAAACTTCTGCGCCTGGTCCGTGCCGATGGCCGACTCTTCGATGAGCAGGACCGGACGCTTCCCGCTCGCCGGGAGCCGGATGCGGGCGAACAAGCCCGGAATCACTCGGCCATCCGAGTTCGGGAAAATCGCCCGCAGCACGATGCTGCCGCTCTGCGCATCGACCTTGTTGTCAAAGGACTCGAGATAGCCTTGATGTGGGAAGCCGCTCTCATCGCCGAGTTGCAGTTCCACCGGAACTTTTCCGTCGCGGTTCAGCGGCAGCTTTCCGGCCTGGGCCAGCGCGTTGAATTTGAGGAGCGAGTTCTCATCCACATCTGCATAAACGTGAATCGGGTCCACCGACACAATGGTCGTCAGCACCGTCGTGGCACTGGCCAGGGCGCTGATGTAATTGCCTTCCGTGACCATCGCGCGGCTCACGCGTCCATTGATGGGCGAGCGAACCACCGTGTAATCCAAATCAAGTTGGGCGAGATTTCGGGCCGCCTCAGACGATTGAAGAGCTGCTTTGGATTCTTGGAACCGCGCCTCGCGCTGGTCTGCTTCCTCGGTCGAAATGGCCTTGTTCGCGAGCAACTGCACGGTGCGTTTCGCCTCGCGCTCGGCGTTGGCGAGTTTCACCCGCGCCTGCTCGTAGTCCGCCGCGTGCCGGCCGAACTCCGCCTGATGCCAGCGCGGATCAATCTGGAACAGCACGTCGCCCTTCTTAACCATCTGGCCGGACTCGAACTTCACCGCCTCGATGTGGCCCGAGACGCGCGACCGCACCTCCACGTTCTCAATTGCGGCGGTCCGGCCCGTGAACTCCTCCCACTCGACCATCTGCTGTTGTTGCACCGGGGCGACGGTCACGACCGGGGCGAGCGGCATCTGCTGGTGTTGGGCGGCATGAGGTTTGCAGCCGGCACCGAGCCACACGCTCGCGCTCACCACCGTGGTTCCTAAAATAATTCTCAGAGTCTTTTGCATAATGCTCCTTGGCTTCACACCGCGAACGACACTTCGCCCGACTTGGTTTGCAGAGCGCATTGCTTGCGGGCCCACGCCGCCACCGCTCGCGCCTTTTCCGCCGCGAGTTCGGGGAAGAACAGGTGCGGGAACTCTGTCTGCCAGGCCAGGGCCTCGGCTTCATTCAAAGCCAGGCGCAGCAACGGCCCGCGCTGCGGAAGTTCAGCGGCGTAATCTTGCAGCACGGCCTGCCGGGTCGTGGCGATGGCGCGATCCACCGCCCCGGAAGACTTCCGGCGGTTGTCCCTCCGAGATGGGGCGAAAAGCTGGCCCCGATATTTTTGCGTCAGTTTCATACTAAGATAATGCGTTGTCGTGTAGTGAACCGTTTAGTCAAATTGAACCGTAAAAAAATTTAAGCCGCTTTGCGTTGCGCGGTCTTGGCTCCGAGGATGCCCATCACGCCGTCCGTCATCTCGCGCAACACTTCCACGTCGTTGATGATGCGGGCCTGCGTCATCAGACCTTCCGAGTAGGCGAAGAGCATCCTCGCTTTCGAAGCCGCATCGGGCGCATGGATTAGCCCCTGCACGTGCGCGTCCCGGATGGCTGACTCGATGTAGGTGTGGTAGTGGCCAAGCACAATCTTGATTTGGTCATGCAGCTTGGATTCCTGGTTGCACACCTCGGCCCCTAAAGTGAACAAAGGGCAGCCCATCACGCAGCCGTGCTCCTTTTTTAACTCCTTCTGATGCTCGTAGCCGGCTTCACAGAAGCGGCGCAACCGTTCCAACGGCGGCAGGGTTGGTGAAAAAATTGCGTCCAGTTCCGGTTGGCGGGTCAGCCAGGTTTCGGCCAGCGCCGCCGCCGCGAGGTCCGACTTTGATTCAAAGAAGTAGTAGAAGCTGCCCTTCTTGACCCCGGCCTTCTCACAAATCTGGTCAATCGTCGTGCTGCCGTAGGAGCCGTGCCAGATCAAATCTGTCACTGCATCCATCAGTCTTACTTTGGCATCACTCGTTCTTCCCATATTTCAGTTTTTGGCCGCTCCGCGCGGAACACGCCCTTGTTTCGTTTATCTTTACTAAATAGTCAACAAAACTTTTGAAGTGGTGTGCTACGAACTCTGTGTTCTTTACGACCCTAGTTGTACAAACCCGAAGAAGGCCGAAACAGGCTGAGGAAGGCCGAAAGACGGGGCTTTGGTGAGGGTTTTGGGTTGGATGACGGAAAAGCGTGTCCGGTGAACATGTGCAGGGGTTTACATCCAGAATGCCAGAGGCGAAAACCCGCGAATCATTGGGCTTCTTTCAAATTCCGATGTCAACCCCTGCACAGATAGCCCTGACAAGTTTGGATGACGGATGTAAACCCCTTTCGGGCCGTTTTTGGGTGTCTGGCACTCGCGGCCGGGCCGGGGCCGAAGAGCGGCAGCATGGCGGCAGCGACCTGGCCGAGGGACGGGAAGACCAGCTTAGGTGGTGGCGTTGGCCTTGAGGTAGGCCGCCCAGATCTCCACCGGAATGCGCCAGAATTTGCGGCCCTTGGTCGCGCCCACATTGAGCGCGGTCAGCCGCCCTTCTTCGATCAGGTTAAGGATGTGCTGCTGGCTCACGTCGAGCTTCTGCGCCACCTCGGAGACATAGAGCACGGTGCGGCCGGGGAAGGGCAGCCCGGTGGCAGGGAGAAGAGTTTGGGCAGGCACCGGCGCGGAGATTTTCGCCGGGGCGGGTTTCACAGACAGGATATTCCGCATGGTTCTCAGATAGCGCAGGCGGCTTGGGCGTTCAAACCTAATCCAAATCCTTCAGCGCCTCGCGATAAGCGATCACGGAATCCACATCAAACACTCTCTTGCCCTTGCCCTCGGTCAGCCAGCGCCATCGCAAATGCTTCTGTCCGAGCGGCCGGTCAATGATGTTGCTCATGCTGCCCCGGCTCACGTTGAGCATCCTCGCGGCCTCGATGGATGGAATCTCCTGCTTCGGCTTGTTCGGGATCACGCGAAAGCCGCCGCTGCCGTCGCTCACGATGGTGGCGGTGAGAAGGGTTTGAGCCGTCACCGGCGCGGTTGGGGGCGCTGGTGCGGGTTTGACAGGTAGAAGGCTCCGCATGGTTCTCAGATAGCGCAGACCGCTCGCCCGTTCAATTTCAAATTCCATAAACAGAAAACCCGCTGCACTCGCAGCGGGTTCTTTGAGCCAGGCAAAGCCGCCCTGTTCAGTTCAGTTGTTCTAGAGCCTGTCATGCACTCTTGGCGAAGAGCAAAGGGAGCATGAGGATGACCAAGGCCAGCCAGTGGTAGGCGGCGAGGGTTTCAGCGAGGCGCTCG
>JAYVWQ010000403.1:0-3723 GCA_043785945.1 Akkermansia sp. | reverse complement strand
GCGCTGGGCTTCGGCCTCGGCCTGCGCCTTCATGTCCTTTTTGGCGCGGAGTTCGGCTTCGCGCTTGGCCTGGGCATCCGCCTTGGATTTGTCGTCGATGTTCTTGCCCTCGTCGGCGAGGCGTTTGGCTTCGGCTTTGCGCTGGGCCTCAATGGCTTTTCTCTGTTCGCCCGCCCGGTTTCCCTCTTCGGCGAGACGCATTTTTTCCGCTTCGGCCTTGGCGGCGGCCTCGGCCTTCATGCGTTTCTCATCGGCTTTCTTATCCTGAGCGAGACGCCTGGCCTCGGTGCTGCGCTGGGCTTCGATCAATTTTTTCTCACTGGCCGCACGCTTCTCCTGTTCGGCCAGGCGCAGTTTTTCCGCCTCAGACTTGGCGGCGGCTTCGGACTTCTGGCGCTTTTCGTTCGCTTTCGTTTCCTCGGCGAGTCGCTTGGCCTCGGTGCTGCGCCGGGCTTCGGTTAATTTTTTTTCGCTGGCGGCGCGCTGGGCTTCTTCATCCAAGCGTTTTTGTTCCAGAGCGGCCTTTGCTTTGGCCTCGGCCTTGGCGGTGGCTTCGGCTTCTTTGCGCGCCTTGGTACCAGCGGCGGGCACGACGGCAGACGGGGCCGCGGCGGGGACGGCCGGCTTGGCCGGGGCCGGGGCCACGGCGGGAGTCGGCTGGTCGAGCGCCTTGCGCAAAGCCTCGGCGGCCTGCTGTTGCTGTTCCGGGGTGAGTGACTGCTGCGCGTGGATCGAGCTTACGCCCAGGGCGGCGATGCAGATCCACAGACACGTCTGGAGAAATTTCATAGGGCGAGAGCATTACTAAAGACGCACGGCGAGGCAACTGGATTAACGCCCGCGCCGCCTTCTATCGGCCCCGGACCCAAGTGAACAGATGGGACCAAGCCCCGGGAATGGGATACCGCCAGAGAGTCCCGAGCATGATTCGGCGCACCTCCGCGCGGCTTACTTTGACGCGGCGCCCGGCGTCGAGGGGGTTTTCATGGCGCAGGCGGGTCAGGGTTTTCAGGCCGATGAGCACCGGCCAGGCGCAGGCCAAACGCACGCGCATGGCGGAGCGGGGCAGGGTGTTGGTGTAATTCCAGCCGGCGGTCAGATGCGCTTCGGCCTGATCGATCAACTCGTCATAGACGGGACGCAGCCTCGCCGTGGCCCCCGGAGCCAGCAGGTCAGCGGGAATGAGTCCCACCCGGGCCAGCCGTTCCGCCGGGAGGTAGCAACGCCCTTGCCGCAGATCGCGCGGCAGGTCGCGCAGGATGTTCACGAGTTGAAGCCCCTTGCCGAAACGCACCCCGTCGAGCCGGAGCGCCGCGTCGTCGAGCCGGGCCTTCGGGAAAACATGAGCGCGGCAAATCTTCGTCCAGAACTCGCCCACGCAACCCGCCACGCGGTAGGTGTAATCGTCGAGGTCGGCGTCGGTCGCGAGCGTCACGATGCGCGGCCCGCCGGCCTGGCCGAAGCGCTGGAGGTCCAGTTCCTGCCCGCTCGTGATGGTGGCGAGCACGTCGCGAATCAGCGCCTGATCGGCGGCGGAAAACTCGGCGAGCAGGGAGATTATTTCCTCCGCGCGCTCCAGCAAGACGCGCTCGGCGTTCGTGCCGCCGCCGGGCTGTTGCGGTTGCGCGGCGGCCAGGCCGCCGAAGTGGACCGGCTCCGGGCGCGAGCCAAGAATTCTCCCGCGCAATTCGTCCAGCGCCTGCAAACGCTGCGGCACCGGCACCAGCTCGGTGTCGGCAATGGTGTCGGCGGTGCGCGCGAGCAGATAGGCCAGGCCGATTTGCGACCGCACGCCGGAAGGCAGCACGCGCAGGGTCAGATAAAAAGAGCGCGACACCGCCTGGAGCAAATCAGTGAGCAGAGGCGTCGCGCCGGAATTCATCGGCCCAAGACAAACACGAAGCCCGCCGCGTGTCAGGAGCGAACTCGTGGGTCAGGCTCAGACGGCTTTATTTGGCGACATCATTTAGATGCGTCGGCCCTGGCCCCGCGCTCCATCACCACGCCCGCCCTTGTCATCAAGTCAGCCTTCCTCCACTGTCCCCGCATGTCTGATTTGAAACTGTCCACGCTTGCGATCATCCTCGGATTGATCGTGGCGCTGCCCGGCATCTACGGCTTGCTCCAGCCGCAGGCCTTCGCCGCCGCGGCGCGGCGTTTCCCGCGCTTCACGCCTGTCGGGTATGTGCTCACGCTGCTCGGCACGGCGTGGTTCCTCTACTACGTGCAGCAGGAATCCGTCTCGGACTTCGCGAGCATGAAAAAGATTTTCTACCTGCTCTTCACCGCCGTCGGCCTCGGCACCTGTTACTTCATCCGGGATTTTCTGCCGGTGCGCGGCCTGGCCGTGGTCATGATGTTGGTGGCCAAAATGATGGTCGATGCGGCGCGCTGGGAAGACACGGGCTGGCGGCTGGTCATCTCCTACTGGGCCTATGCGCTGGTCATTTTGGGCATGTGGTTCACCATCTCGCCTTGGCGGCTGCGAGATTTGCTGAACTGGTCCGTGGCCACGGAATCGCGCACGCGCACCCTGAGCGGCCTGCGGCTGGCCTTCGGTGTGTTCGTCATCGCCCTCGGCCTGACGGTCTTCCGTTCGGCGGAGCAAAGAACCGCCGCACCGCAAGCCGCGCTCGCTCCCCACGCGGCCGCGACCTCCGCGCTGTGAGCCGGGGGCGGATTCTGGTCATTCGGGGCGGGGCCATTGGCGATTTCATTCTCACGCTCCCCGCGCTGGCCGCGTTGCGGAAGCAGTTTCCTCAGACTCAGCTCACGGTGCTGGGCTACCCGCACATCGCCGCGCTTGCGGAATGGGGAGGCCACGCCCACGAGACGCGCTCCATCGAGGCGCGGGCACTGGCCGGGTACTTTGCCCGGAACGGCACGCTCGATCCGGCGCTCCAGGAATTTTTCGGCGGCTTCCACATCATCGTCTCGTATCTCTACGACCCGGATGAAATTTTTCAGACCAACGTGCGGCGCTGCACTGCGGCGCAATTCATCACCGGCCCGCACCGGCCCGACGAAAGAGTGCCGCGGCACGCCACGGAAGTTTTTCTGAAGCCGTTGGAACAGCTCGCCATTTTCAACGCCGACCCGGCACCACGCCTCGCTCTCAAGCCTCAACCCTCAACTCTCCACCTGCTCGCCCTCCATCCCGGCAGCGGGAGCGCGAAGAAAAATTGGCCGGAGGAACACTGGGGCGAACTGTTGCGGCGCATCGCCACGGAAACCGATTGGCGCGTGCTGCTCATCGGCGGCGAAGCGGAGGTGGAGCGACTGCAACGGCTCGCCTCGCTGGTGCCCGTCGAGCGACTGGAGGTATGCCTGCACCGGCCGCTCCCCGAGGTGGCGCGACGGCTCGCGACCTGCCGCGCCTTTCTCGGGCATGATTCAGGCATCACGCATCTCGCGGCGGCGGTCGGACTGCGCGGCGTGGCCCTGTGGGGTGAGACGAACGCAGCCATCTGGCGTCCGAGCGGCGAGGGGTTCCAACTGCTGCACGGAGTGGGCGGATTGGAGGACATTGAAGCGGCCCGGGTCTTCGCGGCGGTGGCGAATTTGATGTCAGAGAGCCAGATTTCTTAGTCGCGGATTCAATCTGCTTTCGGCTCGCGTCGCGCCGCGCTAGAGCCTGTCATGCACTCTTGGCGAAGAGCAAAGGGAGCATGAGGATGACCAAGGCCAGCCAGTGGTAGGCGGCGAGGGTTTCAGCGAGGCGCT
>JAYVWQ010000402.1:0-2302 GCA_043785945.1 Akkermansia sp. | reverse complement strand
TGATGTGAACTTCGTTGCCCGTGCGACGCACCACGATGACCTTCTCAATCGTCTTCGTGAGGGACTGGCCGCTGGCGTCCTTGATCGTGAGCGCCTCGTCCACATTTTTCTTCAACGGCACCACGGCTCCGCGCCGGAATCCACCGTCCGAAGTGATGACCATTTTCGCGCCACAATCCTGAATGCGATCCGCGACCGACTGCGCGCTGAAGCCGCCGAAGACGATGGAATGCACCGCGCCGATGCGCGTGCAGGCCAGCATGGCGATGGCCGCCTCGGGAATCATCGGCAGGTAGATAATGATGCGGTCGCCCTTCTTGATGCCGTTACGTTTGAGCACATTGGCGAAGCGGCAGACTTCACGATGCAACTGCTTGTAGGTGAGCACGCGCTCTTCGCCGGGCTTGCCGTCGGTGGCGGGTTCGCCTTCCCAGATGATCGCGGCTTTGTTCGCGGTCGGCGTGTTGAGCCAGCGGTCGAGGCAGTTGTGGCTGACGTTCAGCTTGCCGCCGACGAACCACTTCGCGTCGGGAGCCTTCCACTGCAGCACTTTTTTCCACGGTGCGAACCAGACCAGTTCGTTCTTGGCCTGCCTGGCCCAGAAACGCTCAGGGGTCTGAATCGATTCCTTGTGCAGCTTGTGGTACTGCGCGAGCGACTTGATGTGGGCGCGCCTGGAAAATTCTTTCGATGGCGGAAACACACGGGTCTCGTTGGAGAATGATGTGATGTTCTTCGCGTTCTTTTCGGGCATAGGGCGGCGAGTTTAGGAACCGAAGCGCGAGCGTCAACGCCGATTCACCAAACAGAGCGCCGGGCAAGGCCCGGCGCTCCCAGCTCACCCAAACAAATCCATCTGCGGGGTGGGCGTGAGCTGCTTGAGCTTGTCGCGCTCACGCTGGGGAACGGCGCGGCGCACGTTGCCCTCGGGCGTGAGTTCGGAGTCTTCGAGGTTGCGGAGAATTTCCTTGGCGCGCTCCAGCACGGGCTTGGGCACGCCGGCGAGCCGCGCGACCTGGATGCCGTAGCTCTTGTCCGTGCCGCCTTCCAGAATCTTGCGCAGGAAGACGATCTGATCGTTCCACTCGCGCACCGCCACGTTGTAATTCTTCAAGCGAGGCAGGCGTCCGGCCAGTTCCGTCAGCTCGTGATAGTGCGTGGCGAACATCGTCTTCGCGCCGACCTGATTGTGCAGGTGCTCCACGATGCTCCACGCCAGGCTCAGACCGTCGAAGGTGCTGGTGCCGCGTCCGATTTCGTCGAGCACAATGAGGCTGCGGGCCGTGGCGTTGTTCAGGATGTTGGCCGTCTCGCTCATCTCGACCATGAAGGTCGATTGCCCGCGCGCGAGATCATCACTCGCGCCGATGCGGGTGAAGATGCGGTCCACGAGATCCACGCGCGCTTCCTTGGCCGGCACGAACGAACCGGTGTGCGCGAGAAGAGTGATGAGCGCGACCTGCCGGATGTAGGTGCTCTTGCCCGCCATGTTCGGCCCGGTGATAAGCGCGATTTGCGCGCACGGAGCGCGGCTCTCCAGAGCCGCAGCAGCTTGGGTTGTGCTGGCGTGCTGTGGGTCAGGAGAGCCGCTGCCCAGTTCCGTGTCATTCGGCACGAAGCGTTCCTCCGCCACGCGCTGTTCCAGCACGGGATGCCGTCCGTCGCGAATCATCAAAACCCCCTCATCGCCAATCTGCGGACGCGAGTAATCAAACAACCGCGCTGTTTCCGCGAATGACGCCAGCACATCAAGCTGCGCCAGCGCGCCGGCCGTCTGCTGAATTTCCTTCAAGTGGCCCAGCACCTCCTCCCGCACTTTCAGGAACAGCTCGTATTCCAGCTTCACGCTCCGCTCCTCCGCGCCGAGAATTTTTCCCTCCATCTCCTTCAGCTCCGGCGTGATGAAACGCTCGCCGTTGGCGATGGTCTGCTTGCGGATGTATTGCGGCGGCACCTTGTCGAGGTTCGACCGCGTCACTTCGATGTAATAGCCGAAGACGGAATTGAACCGCACCTTGAGCGAGGCGATGCCGGTGCGGGCGATCTCGTCCTGCTGCAGCTTGGCGATCCAATCCTTGCCGTCGCGCTGCGCGCCGTGCAGTTCATCGAGCGCGGGATCAAAGCCGTCGCGAATCATCCCGCCTTCTTTCACCGCCAGCGGCGGCTCATCGAGGATGGCGCGGGAGAGGAGTTCGATGACGTGGGGCAGTTCAATCAGCGAGCCGATCAAGTCGTTGAGCAACGTGCCGCCAGCATCCTGCTGGAGCTTGGCCAGCCAGTCCTCGCCGCCACGCCGCGACCC
>JAYVWQ010000401.1:0-7380 GCA_043785945.1 Akkermansia sp. | reverse complement strand
GGCGTGGTGATGACGAGGGTGGGCGAGACGCGCGCGGGCGACAACTGACGCGCGGGAATCACCTGGGCCACGCCATGCGGCGGTTTCCACGAGAGCGTGACGAAGGCGGATTTGTCCTTGGGCGCTTTCGAGATTTCCAGCCGCAGGGGATAGGCGCGACCGCCGAGGAGCCGGAGCGTGGCCTTGTGTTCCGTCTCCGCACCCGAGGCCACGGTCACGTCGATGATGGGATTGTCATCGTCGTTGATCCAGAGGCGCGCGCCGTTGGGCGTCTGGAGGATGAATTCATAATCGCCCGACTCTTCGGCGAGGACGGAGCCGCGCCAATTGACGCTGAACTCGTTCGTCCGACTGCCCAGCAAGCCGAGGCGTTCCGCGTCGGGGCTGTTCATGCCGAAGTCGAAATTGATCTGCCGATCCACGCGCTCAAACTCCTTTCGCTCCTCGCCGCCTTGGCGCGTGCGCGGACGGTAGCTGGCGCGCAAGCCGCGCTCCGTGCCCGGTGCGGCGTCCGGCTTGGCGAAGGTCTTGAGCAGATCCGCGATGGTGCTGGCCATCTGGCGGTTGGTCAGGTGAACCAGCTCGACGCGCGCCGGATGATTCCGCGCCCGCGCCTCGCGCGAGTAGAAGGCGTCATTGATGTAACGCGCCACCGCCGCCGCGTCCGGCCCGACGCATTTTCCGGGCGCGTCCTCCGGCATGTTCTTGTCGATGTAGCGGGTGAGTTTTTCCAGCGACCAGTCGCCGTGCAGGGCGTCGGCGTATTTGTCCTTCACGCCCGAGCCGTCGCGTCCGTGGCAACTGGCGCACTGGGCCCGATAAATCTTCGCGCCGTCCGGCAACGCGGCCCCGCGCAGGCCGGACTGACTGAACAGCAGGACAAACAGAAGCGCGCCGCCGCCCCGGATGAATGGAAAGAAACTCATGTTAAGAATGACGAATGAAGCAATGACGTTGCGGCCCCATTCGTCATTCGTCATTTCGCCCGGTCATTTCCGTTTCTCATCCGCGTCGATGAAGTCCACGAAGTTCTTCAAGTCCGCGCGATGGCTGAGACCGGCCGCAGCCTTGCGCTGCGCGAGGCGTTCCTCCAGCGCGGTGTCGCCGGGCTTGGGATAATTCGCCATGCCCTCGGCGTGGGCGGCTTTCTCCGCGTCGCTCTTCCGCACGTTCAGCCGCACCCAGTCGCAGACCTCGCCATCGGTCACGGTGTTCTTCACCACATCGATGAACTGCTCGTGGGTCAGGCCGGCGGCGGCGAGCCAGCGCCCGTCGAAGCCCTGGCCGAAGTTCGCCTGATAGTCGGCGTGCAGCTTGCCGGCGAGGTGCAGGCGGACCTTGTCCAAATAGCGGGGCAGGTGCATCCAGCCATTCATGGTTTCGCGCGGGCTGCGGGGATAAATGATTTGATTGTTCATGGCGCGGATTGTTCCGAAGCGCAGGGCGCTGTCAACGGTGCGGCACGGCGCGGGGGCGGCTCCAACGGCTACGCCTCGGTGGAAGTGTTCAAGTAAGAGGACGGCCCCGAGGTCATCGCCACGAAGAGCATCGAGTATCTCAAGCGCGTGTTTGGCGGCGCGGCGTAAAGTTTTTATCCCAAAGGGATTTCAGCATTCAGCCCAGGGTTGCGAGAGCTACCCTGGGAAATGGCCCGCAGTTTTCCCCAACCCTGAAAGGGTTGCAGCCCACCAGACGCAGATACGCCAGGCCGAAGGCTGCAACCCCTTCAGGGTTGATGAACTTTTCGCTACGTTACCCAGGGTAGCTCACCGGGCCTCGCAACCCTGGGCTGAGTGCTGCAACACCGTTGGTGTTGAGCCGACGGCTGTGCGGCGCAGCGGCAGCGCGCGTGGGCCAATCGGGAGTTCGCGGGACGGACGGCAGCGCCCGCCCATAAAGACACATCCACCATCAAGCTTGCTCTTGGGGCTGGGGACCGCGTAACACTGTCTTGCTTAAACCAGTCATGGAATTCATTCCTCCAGCAACTAATAAAAACGTGATAACAACCCACTCCCCGCGCCGCCGCGACATCTATCACTATTCCCTGCCGCTCCTGCTCCTGTGCGTCTGCCTCGGAGCCGGCAGCGCCCAAGCCGCCTCTTCCGGCGGGGTTCTGGCGTGGGGACGCAACAACAACGGCCAGACGACGGTGCCCGTCGCGGCGTTGAGCGGAGTGACGGCCATCGCTGGGGGATATTATCACACGGTGGCTTTGAAGAATGACGGGAGCGTGGTCGCGTGGGGATACAACAATCACGGCCAGACGACGGTGCCCATGGCGGCGTTGAGCGGAGTGGTGGCCATCACGGCGGGAGTTTATCACACGGTGGCCTTGAAGAACGACGGGAGCGTGGTCGCGTGGGGATGGAACGGCTCCGGCCAGACGGCGGTGCCCCTGGCGGCGCAGAGCGGGGTGACGGCCATTGCGGCGGGAGGTGATCACACGGTGGCCTTGAAAAACGACGGGAGCATGGTCGCGTGGGGAGCCAACAGTTCCGTCCAGACGACGCTGCCTTTGGGGGCGCAGAGCGGAGTGGTGGCCATTGCGGCGGGAGGTTATCACACGGTGGCCTTGAAGAACGACGGGAGCGTGGTCGCGTGGGGATACAACTACTACGGCCAGACGACGGTGCCCGTGGGGGCGTTGAGCGGAGTGGCGGCCATCGCGGCGGGACGTTATCATACCGTGGCCTTGAAGAACGACGGGAGCGTGCTGGCATGGGGAAACAACGGCGACGGCCAGACGACGGTGCCTGTGGCGGCGTTGAGCGGAGTGGCGGCCATTGCGGCGGGAGGTTATCACACGTTGGCCTTGAAGAATGATGGGAGTGTAGTCGCGTGGGGAGCCAACAGCTCCGGCCAGACGACGGTACCTTTGGGGGCGCAGAGCGCAGTGCTGGCCATTGCGGCGGGGTTCGAGCACACCGTGGCGCTTGTCATTCCCACGGCCCCCGTCATCACAAGTCAACCCATCGATCTGACAGTGAACCAGGGACAGAGCGCGAGCTTCACGGTGTTGGCCACGGGTTATCCCTTGTCCTATCAGTGGCGCAAAGACGGGGTGAACCTCGCCGGGGGGACGGGTGCCACTTACAGCCTTGAAAACACGCGCCTAGAGCAAGCGGGCGCTTACACCGTGTTGGTGAGCAACTCAGCCGGGAGCGTGACCAGCACGCCGGCGGCAGTGCTCACCGTGAACATGGTCCCTTCCGACGCGGTGATGGCCTGGGGATACAACAGCTCTGGCCAGACGACGGTGCCCGTGGCGGCGCTGGACGGAGTGGTGGCCATCGCGGCGGGAGGTAATCACACGGTGGCCTTGAAGAACGATGGGAGCGTGGTCGCATGGGGATTCAACTACTGGGGCCAAACGACGGTGCCCGGGGCGGCGCAGAGCGGGGTGCTGGCCATCGCGGCGGGAGGTGTTCACACCGTGGCGCTGGTCACTCCCACTGCCCCCGCCATCACCGGTCAACCTGTGAACCAGACGGTGAACGCGGGGCAGAGCGCGAGCTTCACGGTGGTGGCCACGGGTAGTTTCTTGACCTATCAATGGCGCAAGGACGGCACCAACCTCAGCGGAGCGACGGAGGCCACCTACCACTTGAACAACGCCTGGTTGAGCGATGCGGGAGCGTACACCGTGGTGGTGAGCAACTCGGGTGGGAGTGTGACCAGCGCCCCGCCGGCGGTGCTGACGGTGAACCCTCCCCCTCCCCCCACCATCACTGCTCAACCGATGGACCAGACGGTGAACGTGGGACAGAGCGCGAGCTTCACGGTGGCAGCCACGGGTTATCCCTTGTTCTATCAGTGGCGCAAGGACGGCACCAACCTCAGCGGAGCGACGGAGGCCACCTACCATCTGGCCAACGCCTCGTTGAGCGATGCGGGAGCGTACACCGTACTGGTGAGCAACTCCGTCGGCAGTGTGATCAGCGCCCCAGCGGCGGTGCTGGCCGTGAACCCGGAGGCGCTCGGCACAGTCATCGCATGGGGAAACAACGACGACGGCCAGACAACGGTGCCCGTGGCGGCGCAGAGCGGAGTGACGGCCATCGCGGCGGGAGGTAATCACACCGTGGCCTTGAAGAGCGACGGCAGCGTGGTGGCATGGGGATTCAACGGCTTCGGCCAAACGACGGTGCCCGTGGCGGCGCAGAGTGGCGTGACGGCGATTGCGGCAGGAAGCTTTCACACCGTGGCCTTGAAGAACGACGGGAGCGTGGTCGCGTGGGGGGACAACGAAGACGACCAATCAACGGCGCCCGAGGCGGCGCAGAGTGGCGTGACGGCAATCGCGGCGGGACGGTGGCACACCGTAGTCCTGAAAAGCGACGGGAGCGTGGTGGCCTGGGGAGACAACAGCGCCGGCGAAGCGACGGTGCCCATCGAGGCGCAGAGCGGAGTGACGGCGATTGCGTCGGGACACTATCACACCCTGGCGTTGAAGAACGATGGAAGCGTAGTGGCGTGGGGATGGAATGGCTACGGCGCAACAACCGTGCCCCCGGCGGCGCAGAGCGGAGTGATCGCGATTGCGGCGGGAGGGTATCACAGCGTGGCCCTGAAGAACGACGGGAGTGTGGTGGCCTGGGGAGACAATGACTTCGGCCAAACGGCGGTCCCCGTCGCAGCGCAGAATGGCGTGACGGCAATCACGGCGGGAGAGTATCACACCGTAGCCCTGAAAAACGACGGGACCGTGGTGGCGTGGGGAGACAACAGCGACGGTCAAACGACCGTGCCTGTGGCGGCGCAAAGCGGAGTGACGGCCATTGCAGCGGGAGGCTCTACAGAGGGAGATAGAGTGGGAGGTTCTCACACCGTGGCGCTTCTCGGCTCTGTGCCGTTGCTCCCAACTTTGAAAGCGCAACCCAGCGGCAACCAGCTCGTCCTCTCATGGCCGACGAATGCCATCGGGTTCGCCTTGGAATCCACTCTGCAATTAGCCCCGCCCGCCTGGGTGGCCGTTACCAATCCACCGGCGCTGCTCGGGGCGCAATGGACGGTCACGAACACCTTCTCTGCCAACGCGCGGTTTTATCGGCTGCGCAAACCGTAATCAGACCACCGCCCCTCGTCTGGACGCCCGATCCAAACGCGGACCCGAATCTCAGAAGGGCGGGCTACAGCAGGGCATCGCTGGAAAAAGGTAGGGCGCGCCGCTCCGCGCGCGCCGGGGTGCGGCGCGGCAAAACGAAATGGTTGAATCGATCTCCCGTCATTGTCTGGCGGATGCTTTTACCCGGCTCTCCGATCCACGGCGCGCGCGGAGCGACGCGCCCCACCATCACCGATTTTCCCTTCCCGCTTCTTCTCCTTGCCCAATACTCCGGCGCATGGACATCACCACGACGAAACACGGACTGCGCCTCAGCCAGCATGGCGTGGTCATCAGCGAACTGCGCACCGCGCCGGGGCCGACGCACAGCGTCTTCGACGTGCTGGCCGCGCTCATCGCGGTGCTGCAGCCTGAAGATCGCATGGGTCGCATCGGTCTCCTCGGCTTTGCCGGCGGCGGCATGATGGCTCCGTTGCACCGCCTCGGCGTGGAGGCGGTGATTGATTCCGTGGATCTCGACCGCGCGGCCTACGAGCTGTTCCGCCGCCATTGCCCAGACTGGATCGCGCGCGTGCGCTGGCAGCAGGCCGACGCCGTGGCCTGGCTGCGCGCGCAACCACGCGACTTCGATCTGCTCATGGACGATCTCTCCGTGCCCTGCGACGGCGACGTGGTAAAACCTGAGGTCTGCTGGAACGTGCTGCCGGAATTGATTCGCCAGCGACTGCGGCCCGGCGGAGTCGGCGTATTTAATCTCCTCCCGTCGCTGGATGGTCATTGGCCTCCGGAATTGAAAAGTATGGCCGGACGCTTTGGCAACGCTGTCCTCATCGACCTTGATGAATTTCAAAACCGCATCCTCGTGGTCGGCGACAGGCTGCCTGCGGTCCGCCCACTCGGGGCCACGCTGCGCGCGGCGCTGCGCTCGCTGCGTTCCCGCCAGGCTGGGCGCATTCATCTGCGCACGCTTCGTTCCACCTGACCTCCCGGGTTCGCGATCAATGCGGCGGCGTTTTCCGCGTCAGCAGGTGGCGCACGAACGAGCCAAGCCCGGCGAAGCGGTAGGCCGGATCGACGTAGTGCTGGATGACGTAAAAGGCGAAATAGTAAAAGCGACAGAAGCACCAGATCGAAATCACCAGCAGCACGCCCACCTTAAGCGAGGGACTTTCCAGCACGAGCAGCACGGCCGCGAGCAGGCCGACGATGAGAAACAAAATCCCCTTGAGCTTGATCCAGAACGGGTCGGTCAGGTCTTTCATGAATCAATTATAGCCACGGAGGGAACCCGGATTCGGAAGAGCAGTTATCCGGGGGAGCATTTGGGAATGACTACCGAAACGCGCACGCAGACGGGCGTGAGAAAAAGCGGCGCTGAAGCGACCGCACTCCAAACGCGCCGCGCGGCCCGAGGCGTGTGGCCTGACGCGACAGCGTTTGGAGTGCGATCGCTTCAGCGCCGCTTTCGATCCGGTAATTCCGTGCGATGCGCTCTTGCTCCGGCGTGACTGGATCAATCGGCGTCGGGTCCTCTCATGCTCAGGGCCAGGTTGCGGCGGATGGCTTCGCGGTTGGCGGCATCGTGGAAGTCCACGGGATTAAAATCATCGGTCAGCACGCGGCCGTGCTCGGGGTGCAGCGACAAACCCCGGTAATCGCGGCCCGGCTCAATGATGCCGGCATAGGCGGAAGCGGCGGCGCTGCTCTGCGAGCTGTGGACGCGCGACGTGTCCGGCGCGTGGACGAAGGACAACTCGGCGCGATCCGTGGCGACGAAGAAGGTGTTGCCGCCCGTGGCCGTGTGGATGCGGACGCTGGAGAAAACATTGGTCAGCGTCTTGTAGAGCGAGGTGGTGAAGAAATCATGGCCGGGATTGAAGTTGCCAAAGCTGTTGATGACCAGCGTGCCGCCGGGCTTGAGCACGCGGCGCATGGCGGTGAAGGCCTCGCGCGTCATCAGGTGCGAGGGCGAAGATTCGCCGAGGAAGGCGTCGAGGGCCACGGCGTCATACTTGGCCGTGGGGCCGTCGTTCAGAAACTGCCGTCCGTCGCCAATGGTGATGTGCAGGCTCTCGGGCTGGAGGTCGAACCACTGTTGGGCCAGCGGCACCACGGCGGGATTGATCTCGACCACATCCACGCGCGCGCCGCTGCGGGCGAACTCCATGGGCGTGATGCCCACGCCGAGTCCGATGCAAAGCACGTCGTGGAGATTGGTGGTGTAGGCCGTGGCGAGGCCGTTGAGCATGTAGGTGAAGAGCGAGGTGCTGGCGCGGTTGGTCGGGTCGTAGGTGTTCTGCACGAGGAAGTCG
>JAYVWQ010000400.1:0-4086 GCA_043785945.1 Akkermansia sp. | reverse complement strand
TGAAATTACGGCACAGCAGGCGACAACACCAAATGGTTTTTACCTTGGAACCTATCCGAATAACTCGGAGCGCGGACGTCTCGTCCGCACGCTGCGCTGCGACCGTCTTGGTAACTCGCGGGCGAGACGCCCGCGCTCCGGGCCAGGCTGGGAGTTATTCGGATAAGCTTGAAGTGGAAAATTCAGTGCTTTGGATCGGGGGAACGGTTTCCTTCGATCATTTCCCAAAACTTGGGGTTTTCCTGTAAGACCTCATCCTCGCCGAGCGGCAGGCTGGAACGAAAAAGGAAATCCTTGAGGGTGTTCTTGCTTAAGATGCGATGGACAACCACGCCTAGCTCGTGGCGCTCGAAGTAGATGCGGTAGTCGCCGATACGAAAGCGGTGCATGGTTTTGCCGGTGCGCTCCAGCTTGCCAAAGCGTTCCAAATCCGTGCTCATCACTTCTTGGGGCAGACCTCGGAATTCACCTAGAATGTCAAGCTGCAGGTCCTTGGGCATCCGAGACAGCTCGGCGGCACTGGTGGGGTTGAAGATGATTTGGAAGGGTCGCATTGATTGGTCAAAAATTGGTAGCGCGTACGGGAGTCGAACCCGTCTTTCGGCCTTGAGAGGGCCATGTCCTAACCGATAGACGAACACGCCACGAAAGACGGCGATGGTTTAGGCTGTAGCGAAACAGGTGTCAACATCAGACAACAAAAAAGCCGCCTCTTTCGAGGCGGCTTTGTGAAAACTATTCCAAGACTTACTTCCGGCGGCGGAAGAAAGCCACCGCACCGAGACCCAAGAGGCCGAGGGCGATGCTGGACGGCTCCGGAACGCCAGGAACCACGTCGAACCCACCAATCAGACCAGCACCAACGCCAACAATCGTAGTCGTCGGAGTAGCACCTGTTGCAGGTGTCGCATCAACGATGGCAGACGTGCCAATGAGGACGCCGGGAACACCAGCAAGCCAGTCAACCCTCGCAGCTGCGTAGGTGGCATAGCTAGCGGTCCAAGCGCGGAGTTGGAATGCCGCCGGAGTACCGTTGTTTCCTGCAAGGGTGAACGGGTTACCACCATTGAACAAACCCCGGAACGCGCCGCTCCTGTTTGTTGCCAACGCCGGGCTACCCACTACGTCAAGGGAAGCAAGTGAGAATTGACTGTCAAGCGTGGAGCCAGCAGGTGCGATATACAGCCCCACTCTGAGTGGCGTAAAAGTAAAATCAGCAGAACCCGCAGTACCACCGACCGTGGTCAGGTTAGTGCGAAGCAGAGCCGTATTGGGGTTCGAGAAATTTACTCGCCCTTGAGCAAAAACCGCGCAAGGCAAGGCTGCCAATGCAAGGATAGTTAGAATTTTTTTCATGGTTTTTTATTAGTAACTGTTTGTGTTGTTTAGTTGACGCTAAAAGTACGGGTCCAATTGACAGCGGGACCAGGATTGCTGATAAGGAAGCCTTGAGCCACCCCAGGCATGGCAATGGCCGGGTTAAATCCACCATCATAAAAACCGTTTGCGGGATCGTTCAGACCAAAGACGAAGTACGTCAAAGCCGAGCTATAGCCCGTAACCGGACTAAAAGTCGAATAGGTCAACTGATCCACCGCCGGAAATCCTATCGAGAGCAAATTAGCTGACTGGGGCACCTGCGAAGCAGAAAATGCAAAATTATTACCAATCTGGTTACTCAAGGAACCCTGAGAAACTTCACCAACAAAGGTAATGGTTGCAGTACCACCGGGGTTCTGGAGGAAAAATCCAACACCAGGGTTAATCACCGTGGTGCTCGGATTAAAACCACCATCGTACCATCCATTGGCCGGATCGTTGACACCAAAAACGTAGTAGGTATCAGCCGGGAAAAAGGTTTGGTTAGCATTATCCCAACGAGCAATAATGCTTTGATCTGGAGCGACTGGAATAACCGTATTTATGGCATTATTCGTGCCATTCAGAGGGTTTGAAATAAGGTTGTAACCGTTTAGAAGGGTTACGTTAACGTAACCAACCGAATTAACGGAGTAAACCGTTTGCGCCACGGAGGCACCAAGACCGGCAGCCATGATGGCCGCAGTCATTAGAAGTGTTTTTGTTCTCATAATTTGTTGTTGTTTGTTCTGTGTGTGATTGGAATATGTCAAAGCGTGGTGAAGGCGTCAAACTTTTTTCTATTCTTTTTGAACGTCTTTCACACCCACCAAAAGACCGCCCTTTCATGGCATTTCCGGCACAAACCAGGTTGTGTTCAATCATTTCAGCGGCAGTGGAGTCGGGATACTTGAATTAAATTCGGCAGGTTCTCGCGCCCAGCCACCAAGAAGCGGGAGCAGATGACAAAGAAACGGGGACCAGGCAGTGGGATGGGGAGCGACGCGGGCTTGGTCGGGATTTCCCATCGTTGCTTCACGGTGGGTGTATGGGGGGCACCAAACGGGGGGCGGGAAATTCCTCATGCCAAGAGCCTATCCGAATAACTCCCAGCCTGGCCCGGAGCGCAGGCGTCTCGCCCGCGTGTTGCAAAGACCGTCGCAGCGCAGCGCGCGGACGAGACGTCCGCGCTCCGAGTTATTCGGACAGGCTCTAAGCCGAAGCCATCCAGTCGGAGAAGAGGATGCCTCGCGAAGGGCGCGAAGGGGGCGAAGGATGGAGAGGCAAACTTGGTGCCTGGACGCCCCACTGATTGATGATCCCAGTGGGGCCGGGTCGGCGGTCTTTCCTTCGTTCCCTTCGCGTCCTTCGCGAGACTCAGGCGGATTTTAACTGCATGGTTCCAGCCAAGAGCCTATCCGAATAACTCCCAACCTGGCCCGGAGCGCGAGCGTCTCGCCCGCGTGTGGCCAAGACGGTCGCAGCGCGGCGCGCGGACGAGACGTCCGCGCTCCGAGTTATTCGGACCGGCTCTAGCGGTGGGGCTATTTTCGATGTCTGAAGGCCTGCACCCTTGGTTGAGAAAAGGAAAGCGGGCTTGGGGATCACACAGAATTTTCACCCCAAACCCGCTTTTTCCGTCACAAGACGGAAAATCGTTGCTCACGCCATGCTGACAGTATCACGGCAGCGTCGTTGGTGCCGGATTTTGTAACATCCCGGGTTTCTTAAAGCCCTCGTCGGTCAAGGTTTCCAAGAAGGCCACCAGCGCGTCTTTATCCGGCGCAGAGAGCCTCAACCCGGCTTCGGGGTGTTTGGCGAGGTTTGGATCGAGCGTCGCACCGCGCTGCACCCCGCTGCTGTAATGCTCGACCACTTGGGCCAAAGTCTTGAACCGCCCGTCGTGCATATAAGGCCCGGTGAGGGCGACGTTGCGCAGGGACGGCACGGAGAACCGGCTCTGATCGCCCTCGCGCCGGGTAACAAGGTAACGGCCCAAATCGTGTATCTCACGATCGAGACCGTTGTTGGTGAAAAGGACATTCGCAAAGAGCGGACCGCCGTGGCAATGAAAGCAGTCCGCGCCGAATTGCCCTCGGCGCGGATCGTATTCGGTGACGAACAGCTCGAAACCGTGCTTTTCCGCCTCGGTCAATTCGGCCTCGCCCCGTAGCGCACGGTCGAATTTCGAGTCGCCGGAAACTTGCGTGAGAAGGAACTGCTCCAGCGCGCGGGCCAGGCGGCCGGCGGAAATGTCCGGGGTGCCGAAGGCGCGGGCGAAGAGCGCGGGGTAATCCACGGCGGCGGTATTGGACACCGATGATTGCAATTTCATCACCGCGTTGCTCAGGGTCTCGTGCATTTCGATGGGGTTCTGAATCGGCTCCAGCACTTGGGCTCGTAGCGAGGGGGCGCGGCCATCCCAGAAGAAGGAATTTTTCCACGCAAGGTTGAAAAGTGGCATCGCATTGCGCGGCCCGGCCACCCCGTCCACGCCCGGACTGAAGCGCTGGCCGGGATGCGAACCGGCGGCCTGAAGGTCGTGGCATGAGGCGCAGGATTGGACGTTGTTCCGAGAAAGACGAGGCTCGGAGAACAACGCGCGGCCCAGTGCCACGCCCTCTTCGGTGAGCGGATTGTCGAGGGGCAACGTGGGCTGCGGGAAGTCGGCTGGGTACGTGAAGCGGTAGGGCGTGGCCGTGGCGGCGACGAGCGGGACAGGACGAG
>JAYVWQ010000399.1:0-4313 GCA_043785945.1 Akkermansia sp. | reverse complement strand
ATCACGGCGTCCACCATTGGCGCTCCGGGCTGCCGCACCCGGAATTGCCTGGGCACGCGGCCGCGCTCGAACCGCACTTGGCAGAGGAACGCCCGCCTTTCCGCACCTTCGGCGCGGCGGTGTATGATCTGTTCATCAATCTTGCCGACCCGCGGGTTGGCGCGCAGTGGCTCGGGGTTGCGCGCACGACCCGCCAGGAACTGGCCTCGGCCCGTGGAATAAAGCCCGCACCGCGTAGCCGCCACTCCGTGCCTGCTATTCCACAGGGCAAACAACCTTTGAACTGATGGCGACCACGAATGCACATTCCGGTTGGGTGTTTGAAGCCAGCGGGCTGAGGAAGGAATACGACGATGGGCAGGTGCAGGCGCTGCGCGGCGTGGATTTTCGCATCAAGCAAGGCGAGTTTGTCGCCATCGTCGGCCCGAGCGGTTCGGGAAAATCCACCTTGCTCCAGATGCTTGGCGCGCTCGACCATCCGAGCGCAGGCATGCTGACGTATCGCGGCGCTTCGCTCGCAGTGCACGCCGATCCTGCCTCGTATCGCGCCCACGAGATCGGCTTCATTTTCCAAGCCTTCCATCTGCTCCCGACTTTCACCGCGCTCGAGAACGTCCAGATCCCGATGTTCGAAACCTACCGCTCCGTCTCCGAGCGAAAGCTGCGGGCCTTCGAATTGCTGAAAGCCGTCGGACTCGAAACGCGTCAGCATCATTTTCCCGCCAAGCTCTCCGGCGGAGAACGCCAGCGCGTGGCCATCGCGCGCAGCCTGGCCAATGGCGCCTCCGTCCTGCTGGCCGACGAGCCGACGGGCAATCTCGACAGCGAAAGCGCGGCTCTGATTCTGGACCTGATCGTTCGTCTCCGCCGCGAGGAGAACTTCACGCTCATCCTGGTGACGCACGATCTGGGCATCGCCCGCCAGGCCGCGCGCATCATCGAGATGAAGGACGGCCGCATCGTATCCGACGCGCTCAACCAAGAACCGAAATGACCTTTCTTACCTTCGTCACTCGCGGACTGACGCGGCGCCCCGTGCGCACCGGGCTTACGATCGTGGGCATCGCGATCGGCATTGCCGCGGTGGTCGCGTTGGTCGGAATCTCGCGCGGTTTTGAAACAAGTTGGGCTGCCGGCATGCAATCCCGCGGCACCGACATCGTAGTCAGCAACATGGGCCGGGGACTGACGCCCAAGCCATTCAGTGCCACCGTCGTCGAACGCATCACTCCCCTGCCACATGTCGCCGAAACTTGCGCGCTGCTCGTGGACCTGATGAGCGTCGAGAAAGCGGATATGATGATCGTGTCCGCGCGGCAGTGGGGCGGCTTTACTTGGAAAAACCTCAAGCTCGTCTCCGGGCGCCTGCCGAACGATGACGCCGAGCGCGCCGTCGTCCTAGGAAAAACTGCTGCTGAGGTGCTGGGGAAAAAAGTCGGCGATACCCTCCAACTCGAAACCGAGGAACTCGCCGTAGTAGGGATCGTCGATGGTGGCGCGGTGGTCGAAAACGGATCGGTCATCCTGTCTTTGCCGCTGCTTCAGCAGATCACTGGCAACCAGGGCAAGATCAACATCGTTGACCTGCGCGTCACGCCGGGGACGACCAAGGAGGGGTTGACGCGGCTTTGCGAGCAGATCACCGGTCTCGTGCCTGAGGCTCGCGCCGTTATCGCAGGCGAACACATCCGCGACAGCCAGGCCTATCGCATGATCAGCGCGATGAGTTGGGGCACCTCGCTGCTGGCCATCCTCGTCGGCGTGCTCGGGGTGATGAACACGATTCTCATGACCGTCTTCGAGCGGACCCATGAGATTTGCGTGCTGCTCGCCATCGGCTGGAAACGCCGCCGGATCGTCCGCATGGTTTTGTGGGAATCGGCATTGCTCGGATTTCTCGGCGGCGTGGGCGGGGTGCTGATCGGTGTGGTCGGGGTGAAGCTCCTCGTCAGCACGCCGGCCATCCGCGGATTGCTCGAGCCGGAGTTGAACCCGCAGTTTCTCGTCATGGCCGTGGCCATCGCGGTCGTGGTCGGCGTTTTCAGCGGCGTCTATCCCGCCTGGCGAAGTTCCCGTCTTACACCGAGCCACGCCCTGCATGGTTGACATTCCTCAACCCGGCACCTGCTCATCAACCCTTACGAAACTGAACTCCGAACTCCGAAATCCGAAATCGACTTGTGTAACTGGATGCGTAAAGAGGTCCGGAGCCAACGCACTGAACGGACTTCTTCGGGCTTTGGGCTTCGAACTTCTTTCGGAGTTCGGATTTCGAGCTTTGGATTTCGGGATGAAGTCATTCCGAATAATATCCCTCCCCATAGCTGCTGCCCTCATTGGCCTCACGCTCGCGTTCTCCTCCCGCGCCGCCGAAAGCCCATCGCCGATGACAGCCAGCGACCTTGCCTCCCGGCTCAGCGCACTCCGCCAGGACGGCGCATCGTATGTGCGGTTGCGGATGGAGATCAAGGGGGCGACCAAGGAAACTCTCCAGCTTCAAATCAAGGAACACCGAACGAAGGATTCTTCCGAGGTCGTGTATCAGGTTCTCTATCCGAAGGAACGAAAGGGTGAATCCGTGCTCCTCCGGAGAATTGGGAACCAGCCCGCAAGCGGTTCCGTTTTTGTACCGCCGAATACCTCGCGCCCTATCGAGGACATGAAAGAGCCGCTGCTCGGCAGCGACCTGTCGTATGAGGACGTCGTCGAGGATTTCTTCGCGTGGGAGCAGCAGGCGATCGTCGGCACCGAGAAGGTGGACGGCGTGAACTGCCCGATCCTCGAATCGAAACCGGGCAAAGACCAACCCTCGATCTATGGCAGCGTCCGGAGTTGGATTGACGTGCGTCGCCTCGTCCCGCTCCGCGTCGAGAAATACGCCAGCTCCGGGCAACTGCTCCGCCGCCTCGCCACCACCCGCGTGTTCGCCGACGCCGGCCACTATATCCCGGCCGATCTCACCGTGGACGGCGCGCGGCCAGATTCATTGACCCTGCTCGACGGCTCTCGCATCCGGCACAACGTGACCTACACCGACCGCGATTTCACCGTGGAAGGCCTTAAAGAAATCGCCGCTCCGTATAAGTCGCAGACTAACGCCAAGGAATGAAAGAGGAATAATTGAGCCGGCTTGGCTGCTTGAATTAAGGACACCTTCGTGGAACCATCTCGATTTTGATCAGGCGATCTGCCTGAGCACGAGTGTCAATGAGGTGAACCAGCGCAGCATCCTTGAGCACCCGGCGGAATATTCAGCAATTCCTGAATGGTCCAATCGCGGCCGTGTTCCTCCCTGGGTCGGGTCTCCAATAAACATATCCTTTGATGCGCGACGATCCCTGGGAAAGGCAACGAGCGGGTTTGACCGAATTCACTTTTCTACCACTGTCCGTAGTTTTGCACCACCACACAAATGAGGGTTCAATCCCCTTCACCGGCCCCATTCATTATCACGCCCTTGCGACGTCTTGGAAGCAGAGCAGATCGGCAGCTTGGGTGACTCGAAGAATCGCATTCTTAAGGTATTCTCATCTTGTTTGTTCGAATCGCGTCTCCACGCCGACAGAAAATGTGAAGAGCATCTCGGGCGAGCAAGTCCGATGTGCGATCAGAAGTGAACCACCTTATGAGCCAGCTACTCACGAAGACAGAAGCGGCCAAGTAGGCAAAATGCACGACACGCTGCATCGACAACTGGATGAAGCTCGGCTACCTGCCTTACTTTAAGATCGGAAGGACCGTGAGGTTCAAAGTCAGCGACGTTGAGGCTTATCTGAGCGAAAATTTCCGTGTCGCACGCAGGGGGCGTCCCACGCAGTTTGGTTCAGTCGTCATCAAGGCTCACGCGCCCGATTGCCTTCTCGGGAACGAACCCAATCAGAGCGTGGTTCCGACTGAGGCTGGCTCGTTCAAGGGTGCAAGAGCCGGGGCAGACGCCGGGGCGATGGAAAATCAAATCATCGCGTCTGCGGGACGGACCAGCTCGCGGTAATTCGAGAACACCATGCGCGGCGAGTTGCCCGCCTCAAGCGCCACTTGGGCGACGTTCTGGGTTTGGGCCACGCGGTAGCTGATGAAGGAATGTCGCAAGCCGTTGTGTTTCCAAATGAAGCCTCTTGGCGGCGTTTCCTTCTTCCACCTCTCATGCACAGCCTCAGCGATCCAAAGGAGTTGTTTCGACATGCTGGCGTAGGGGCAAACTTTTCCCTGCAATTGCTTAGCCGGAACGATTCAGTTGAGGGGAAGGGCACCGTCTGGTCAGATTGTATTTAATGAAAAGAAACAATGCTGAAGAGCCCCTACAGGAGGCGACC
>JAYVWQ010000398.1:0-5661 GCA_043785945.1 Akkermansia sp. | reverse complement strand
CGCACCCGAACAGCAGCGCGGCGCCAACCCAAAGTGTGCGGTGGGATTTCATGCGTGGACGATCGAGGTCGACACGATTAGACCGCAGCGAGCTTAAATTCTCACGCGTCTAAATTGCCGGCCGCGCGAGTGGGTGACGCAGGCTGAATCAGCTCAGCACCCAATCCAACACCGATTTCTGCACGTGCAACCGGTTCTCGGCCTGGTCGAAGATGGTCTGGGCGTGGGCCTCGAATGTCACTTCGTCGATCTCCTTGCCGCGATAGGCGGGCAGGCAGTGCATGACGAGCGCGCCCGGCTGGGCGAGTTTCACCAGCGCGGCGTTGATCTGGTAGCCGGTCAGCTCGCGGATGCGCGGGGCGGACTCGGCTTCCTTGCCCATGGAAACCCACACGTCGGTGTAGAGCAGGTCCGCACCTGTCGCCGCCGCCGCCAAATCGTCAGTGACCGTCACCTTGCCGCCCGCGCGCAGGAGAATTTCCGGCGCGGGCTGATAGCCCTTGGGCGCCGCGATGCGCAGCTCAAAGCCCAGCTTGGCCGCCGCAAAAATCCACGAGACCGGCATGTTGCACGCGCCGTCACCGATGAAGGTCACAACCTTGCCCTGAATCGACCCGCGCTTTTCCTGAAACGTGAAAATATCCGTCAGCACCTGGCACGGATGCTCGTCGTCGGTCAGCGCGTTCACCGTCGGGATGCCGGAAAACTCCGCGAACTCTTCCACGTCACTCTGCGCGAAGGTGCGGATGACCGCGCCATGGATCATGCGGCCCAGCACGCGAGCGGTGTCCTTCATGGGTTCGCCGCGCCCAAGCTGGATGTCGTTGGGATTGAGAAACAGCGTCTGCCCGCCCAGCTCGCGGATGCCCACCTCGAAGGAAACGCGCGTGCGGGTGGAGGACTTGGTGAAGATGAGGGCCCAGGTTTTTCCGGCCAGCGGCTGAATCGCCGTGTCGCCGCGCCGCCGCTTGAACACCTTGGCATTCTCCAGGATCACTTCCATGTCCGCGCGCGGCAGCTTCTCCAAACTCAACAAATGCTTCATGCTAAAACCGGGTTTTGGTTTTCGGAAGGGTGGTTGTTAATCACATCCCGCCCGTTCGTCACGCGGGAAGTGGAAAAATGTTGCCCCGGCGCGGCGGGCGCGGACCCGGAATGTTTCTCGCGAAGGGGGCGAAGGGGGCGAAGGAGAACAGGAACAGAAAGACGAACATCCTGCTTCTCTGTCCTTCGCCCCCTTCGCGTCCTTCGCGAGAAATTTTTTCCCGTCAGCGAAACATCCGCGCCGCCACGAGCCGGCGGATGGAACGGTCGTGGACCCACGAGAGCGTGACCAGCGCCGTGACCGACCCGATGAGCGCCAGGCACATGTCCCACTGCGTGTCCCACACATCGCCCTGCGTACCCAAGAAGGCGGCCGCGCCCTCGCCCTTGATCAGCGCCGCCCACCACTCGATCAATTCATAAAATGCGCTGAACGCCAGACAGGATGCCACGGTGAGCAGAGCCAGCGTGAAGCCACGCAGCACCATCCGACGCCGCAGAATTTCCCGCACTAGAATCGCGGGCACGAAGCCTTGGGCGAAATGGCCGAGTCGGTCGTAGTGATTGCGCGACAAATGAAACACCTCCTTCGCCCAATGCCCCAACGGCACCTCGGCGTAAGTGTAGTGTCCACCCACCGCCAAGATGAGTGAGTGAATAGCCAGCAGCACAAGACAGAGCGTGGAGAGCGGAAAGCGACGCCAGGTGCAGGCCAAGACCATGAGACCAATCCACACCGGCACATTCTCCATCGCCCAAGTGAATCGGTCGGCCTTGGGCGCCCAGCCGAGCAACTCCTGCTCGGCGAGCACGAACACGAACACCAGAATCCATGGAGCCGGAGACTTCACGCGATCTGCCGCACCACGCGTTCGATGATGGACACCCCCTCCGCCGCCTGCGCGGACGTGAGGTTCAGAGCGGGCAGCAACCGCACCACCTGCGCGCCTGACGGAATGGTGAGCAAGCCGGCTTCATGCAGCCGGTTGACGAATTGCAGCGAGGCCGCCTGGTCGCTCGCGGCCAGGCCGGGAACTTTTTCCCGCTCGCCCAGTTCAAAACCGATCATCAGGCCCAGCCCGCGCACCGACTTGATGACGTGCGGGAACTGATCGGCGAGCCGCAGCAGTTCGCTCTGCAAAAACTCGCCGAGAACCCGTGCGTTGTCCGCCAGCTTGTCGCGCTCGATGATTTCAAAAACTTTCAGCGCCACCGCGCAGCCCAGCGGCGTGCCGCCAAAGGTCGTGCCGTGGGTGCCCGCGCCGAGCAAATCGGCGTGCCGCTCGCGCACCCAGAACGCGCCCATGGGGAAACCGCCGCCCAGCGCCTTGGCCGTGGAAATGGCATCGGGCACGAACGCGACTCCATCACGCCCTTCCAGAATCCGCTGGAAACTCTGGTAACGGCCGGTCCGAAAGTGTCCGCACTGCACCGTGTCCATCAGCAGCAGCATCTGGCGCTCGTCGCACAGCGCGCGCAGCCCGAGCAGATACTCCGCCGTGGCCGGCGTGATGCCGCCCTCACCCTGGATGCCCTCGATCAAAACCGCCACGGTGCCCGGCGAAAGGGCCGCGCGCACCGCCTCAAGATCATTGAACGGCACATGCCGGAAGCCCGGCGTCATCGGCTCGAAGCCCTTCTTCACCTTGTCCTGGCCGGTGGCAGCGATGCCCGCGAGCGTGCGCCCGTGAAATGAATTGAGCGCGGTGATGATTTCAAACCGGCCCTCGTCGTGGCCGAACTTGCGCGCCATCTTGTAGAGACCTTCATTCGCCTCCGCGCCGCTGTTGCAGAAGAACACCTTGCCCGGCGCGAGGTGCTGCACGATGCGCTGCGCCAGCCGTCCCTGCGGTTCGTGGTAGTAAAGATTCGAGACGTGGGTGAGCCGCTTCGACTGCTCGACAAGCGCTTCGGTGATCTCGGGATGGGCATGGCCCAGCGCGTTCACCGCGATGCCGCCGCCCAGGTCGAGATAACGCTGGCCGCGCACATCCCAAACATGACTGCCCACGCCATGCGTGAAGGCCAGGTCAAAGCGGGCGTAGCTCGGCACCACATTTTTGTGGAACAACTCCTTCACCGTCTCGAACTGGTTGTGGACGAGCGCGGGCGGAGCCGGAACGATCTCTTTCATCGCGGCAAATGAGTAGCGACGCGCGCGCAGAACACAAGCAGAAGCCGCGCAAGCCAGTGGGCGGATGGCTCAACCCTTCTCGAAAATTAAGTGCTCCGCCGCAAACGAGTCTATCCCACAAAAAATCCGAGACGCGCTGGAGAATGGCCGGCTGCACCTGTGGTCAGGCTTCCAGCCAGACGGTTCACGGGGCTTGCCAGACTCGTGGGCCGGTTTTCTTTCCTGCGTGACCACCATAGATTTTTGCCGCCGAGGCGGAGGAAGGCGGGCACTAGAAGATCATGCTTTCTTCCAACGAGCAGACAGCATGACGATTCCAGGATGCACCTTTTCGGCCTTCTTCCCTTTCTTTGGTTCCAAAGAAGCGCCGTCGAACAACCATGCGATGGCGCAATGGGGGAATTCGTTTTCAAATTGTTCCAACCAATGGGAAAGCTGGGCGCGCATGTTTTCCTGTTTTCCAGGCACGAAGTAAGGCGAGACAAATAACACGGCGAGTCTCTCATCGCGTTTAGGATTTTGTAACTGCCCGCAATCAGTATTCGCTCTTGCGAATTCCTTTTGCAGATGCTGCATGGCGTTCTTGGATGTCACACTCACCCAGGTTCGTTTTGCTTCGATGTGAAATTCGTAGGTCTGGGGCTTTTTAACATAGAGGTCCGAGCGTCCCTTTCGGGGAGCAGTCTTTTCACCTTTGTTCGTGACCCATTCTTCAAGAGCGACCCCTCCACTACGCCAGGCAGCCGCAGCAAGGAATCCGATGCAGGCACGCTCGTGATACCACCAAGCGAACTCTGGATGTTTGCCATCGTGAACTTTGTTATAGTCCTTCAAAGCGGCGATCCAGCCAGTCAAAATCAGTTTGAGAGCCGGTATATTTTTTGCGTCTGAATGTTCAATTTTTTCGTAATGCTTCATGTTGGATTTCCTCATTCTGAGTTTTCAAACCGATTGATTCCGCTTGGTGCGAGTTGCTTGATCCAAGCGCGTCCCTTCTCTTCCGACATGGGGGCGAACCGGAGTGAAAACCGGATTTTTGTGAGGAAGAAGTAATTCTTGCCAGCCTCGGCCAAGAACCTGATCCCTTTTCCTCCGGCCGTTGGAGGAAAAATAAAGTGCTCCCCGGGTCGAACTGTTCCGTAAAGATACATTCCCGGCGCGAGCGTTCCGAAGTCTATCTGGTCCAACTGCAAGCCAACGAAGATTTCGGGGCTGGCACCTTGGTGGCGCAGTTCCGATGCGACATAGACTGCAGCTTTTCCCGGAGGAGGAGCAAAGCTTTCAGCTTGCCGCTTCAGTTCAGGAGAAGCCTCTGGGAGAGTCGTGCATCCGGTGATAATTAAGAGCGCGACCATGCTCGTTATCCGGTTCAATGAATTCATAGTGCTGTTGCCCTTCGTGTTTAATACTGCAAGCCATCACTCCCACCGCCTCCACTAACCTTCGTCTTGTTCGTCGGCGGATCATTGTGCCACAGGTCGCTCGGCAGGCAGAGCGTGTCGCCCATGATGGACAAAGGCAAATCCACCACGAACACGGGAATGGTGGCGGGCTTCTCCGCCATGAGGAGAAAATCATTCCGCACCCCGCCATACGGCCGGGTGCGTCCTCCGATGCCATTCTGATTCATCAACGTGCCGCAACCCGGCCCCACGCACACAATCACCACCACCAAACTCACCCCGAGCAGCGCCAGCAGCCAGCCCATCGGGCCAACGGGCGGCGTCGGGCGCGCTGAGGGAGGGTTCGGAGGCATGGGGAAATTGAGGATTGTGGATTGGAGATTTTGGATTGGGGATTGGGGAGGTTGCGCCTCACCGTCTCCACCACCCCTTGCCCTGCGTGGGCGCTGGTCCGGCCTCCGGCTCCGGCTCCTGCTGGGCCTGAAGCTGATGAACGAGCAACTGGCTGCGCGCCGAGGTGAAGGCCATGATGAAATCGTCGTAGGTGCGGAAGCGGTCGCGGGGGTCCTTGGCCAGGGCCATCATGAGCGCGTCGCTGGTCGGGGTGGTGATCTCGGGCAGCACGGCATTGGGCGGGGTGAGCGGGGTGTTGACATGCGCGGAGATGACTTCCTCCACCGTCGGGGCCTCGAAGGGCACATGCCCGGTGATGGCGTGGTAGAGGGTGCCGCCGAGGGAATACATGTCGGAATGGAAGTTCTCACGCTCGCGCCGGATTTTCTCGGGGGCCACGTAGTAGGGCGTGCCCCAGATGACGTTGCTGTCGGCGGATTCGTCCTCGGCGTCGCGGGCCAGCCCGAAGTCCACGAGCTTCGGCTCGCCCTCGGCGTTGAAGAGGATGTTACCGGGCTTGAGGTCGCGGTGGAGGAGGTTGCGCTTGAGCGCGGTGTCGAGGGCGGAGGCAATCTTGATCGCCACGTCGAGGACGATGAGTTCAGGCACGCGCCCGTCGCGCTCGATTTTTTTGTCGAGGCTGTCGCTGTCGGCCAGTTCCATGACGAGGTAGGGCTGCCCGTCCAT
>JAYVWQ010000397.1:0-2237 GCA_043785945.1 Akkermansia sp. | reverse complement strand
TCCGGCGCTGCCGTGACGATGACTCCGCCCCGCCAACACATTACGCCGTTGGGAAACTTGATACCTGTGGCAAAGTCGGTCCGTTTATCCATGCGTCTGTCGTCATCGGTATCTTCCAGCATCGCGATGATGCCCAGCGGTTTTCCGTCCGGCGAGCCCACCGGATAATCACGTCCCTCCACCACAAACAGCCGTCCGCACTCATCGAACGCGAGTGCTATGGGATCAATGGTCAGGGGCTCGGCTACGACCAGTTCGACCGAAAACCCAGGCTCCGTCTCGAAGGCCCTGAGTGCCTCGCCAGGCGATAAGTTGCCCAGCGGTTCGGCGCCCATCGCGCTGGCAACCAACAGCAAAACCAACCCGAAGGCCAAACGGGAACGCAGTCCAGGCCCTGCCATGAAGATGGGGGCTCGTGGCAGGCTCATGGTTCAGAAGAAGGCTTTGCTGCCGAAGGCGCGGCGGGCTGGGTTAACTTGAGCACGTAGAGAAACATCTCCGCGGCATGCCAGGTGTGCGGTGTGGAAATTTTCTGCGTGGCATAAATCTCGTCGAGCAAACTCAGTCCCGCGTAGTTGGCCTGGCTGGCGCGTTCTTCCCAGGTCAACGGATAATCGCGATTTCCAATCGGGCTAAGCTTTGTTGCGTGGAAGTGATCGACCGCCCAGCCGAGATACGGATACGCCCCGCGGTCGTCGGAGTCGCGGGCCTTGACGTAAGTGTCGCGGTAGTCCATCCAGAACAAGGCTGAATAACTGTCAGCCACGGCGGGAATCACGTAGGGATCAGGCAGGCCGAGGGAACGCAGCCCATACTTCAGCCACTTGGTTTGATACGCCGGATGCGCGGCGAAGTCGGAGCGGCCCTGAATGAATCTGCCGGCGGGTCCATTGGTTTCAAAAGCCTTCACGGCCGCAAGAATATCGGGCACAAGGGGATGGCTTTTGTCTGCCACCAACGAAATTAAAAACAGGGCCTGACCAGGATTGTCCGCCTCCGTTTCGCCGCCGTTGTTGCGATCAAAAACATCTTTCAGGCCGAGCACCCAGTCGCGAATCTGGTCCAGGTTTCCCGTTTCGCGGAACGCCAGCGCCATCATCGCCCCATCGCGATACCAAGGTTTGGAATACACAAATAAGTTCGGCACCGGACCGGCCGGGGTGACGTTCACCAGCAGTTCCTGGTGCAGCACTCGGAGTATGCGGGCATAACGATGACCGGTAAAGTCAGGCAGCTTCACAGGATGCCGCGTACCTTCTATGGCTGTGCGCGTAGAGCCTTCTTCGATCCAGACCGCTGTCTCATCTTCACGCAGGCGCACAGTTGCCCCGTCGGCTGTCTCCACACGCACGAGATAGTCGGATGGGACAATCATGTCGGATTTAACCTTCCATTCTCGAAGCAACTTACCGGAGCGTGCGTCGGTCAGGCGTCCACCGCGATAGAGCAATTTGGTTCGCTGGCCCATGCCGAAAAGGAAAAAGCGAACGTCGGGCAGCGCACGGGCCCCTCCAAACTCGCCACGGAACGCCGTCAACTCCGCGCGGTAGACCCTCAAGGTTGCGGCCTCCGGAGAATAGTCTGAAATGACAGCGCGTGCCGTGGTGTCGGCTGAGGCTGCTCCCACTCGAGGTTCCGCCGCGTGTAGCGACGCCAAATTAATCCCGATCGCGATGGAAAGCGTAAGGAAAAGGCAGGTCATGGAGGGATTAATGAGAATTCGGCTTTTGACGGTCGGCATAAATTCTTATTCGATGATGAGCACTCAGACGCCCATAATATTGATCGGCGGATTGGTTTTCCATTTGCCTTTGGTGAAGTCCGGGAAGTCCACGGAGCGGCTGCGATCGGCCACGGATTTTTCGCTGAGCACGGCGATGGAGCTCCAGGTCGCGGCGTCATAGACATCGAAGTCGGGGGTGAGGCCGCTGCGGAGCGCTTCGACGAGCCGGTAGTCCTCGAGGAAATCACCCTGGCGCACCTCGGGGTCGGGAGCGTAGTGCCAGACTGCGCCCTTGAGAATGGGGCCGAAGTCTTTCGCGATGCCGGGTAGCTTCGCATGGACTTCCTTCGCGTGCTCCCGCAGCGCGCTCGCGTGCTCGGTGCGAAAGTTTTCACCCGGCAGCCAGGCAGGATGCGGATTGCCGGGAATCTCGAGGGCGACGAGCATCTGCGGCCAGCCCATGACGAGCCCCTTGGTGCCCTGCACCAGATTGATGCGGCTGTAAGGGCGCGGC
>JAYVWQ010000396.1:0-11192 GCA_043785945.1 Akkermansia sp. | reverse complement strand
TCCAAGCACCCCCGCCCCGGTTAGTTATTAGCGGGAATAAAATTCGACGACCGCCTGCTCGTTGGCGATGGGCTGGATTTCATCGCGCGTCGGAACGCGCATGACCGTGCCCTTGAACGCTGCCTTGTCGAGCAACAACCAGTCCGGAACCGTGCGACTGGTGGAGCTTTCCATGCAGCGCGTGGCCATCTGGCGCGAGGCGTTGTTGTCCTTGGCTTCAATCACATCGTTCACCTTGAGGGCGTAGGACGAAATGTTGACCTTGCGGCCGTTCACCTTGACGTGACCGTGGCACACCATTTGGCGGGCCTGGGCGCGAGTGTTACCAAAGCCGAGCTGATAGACCACGTTATCAAGCCGAGTCTCCAAAATTTGGAGCATCGTCTCGCCCGTGACACCACGGCGGCTCTTGGCCTTTTCATAGACGCCACGGAATTGCTTTTCCATGAGTCCATAAAAGTAGCGCAGCTTCTGCTTCTCGATCAGGCCCAAGCCGTAATCGGTGTGCTTGCGGCGGGATTTGGGACCATGCACGCCGGGACCGTAGTTGCGGCGTTCAAGATACTTCGACGGGCCAAAAATCGGGACGCCGAAACGACGGCTGATGCGGACGCGGGGACCTGTGTAACGAGCCATAAATCGTGATGCTTAAAAATGATTAGACGCGGCGTTTCTTGCGCGGGCGGCAGCCGTTGTGCGGCACTGGGGTGATATCCTTGATCGTGCTGATTTCCAGACCGATGGCCTGCAAAGCGCGAATGGCGGATTCACGACCCGAGCCTGGCCCTTTCACGCGCACTTCGACTTCGCGCATACCATGAGACATGGCCTGACGGGCGGCATCCTGCGCCACCTGCTGGGCGGCAAAAGCGGTGCTCTTGCGCGAACCTTTGAAACCAACACGGCCGGCGCTCGACCAACCGAGCACATTCCCCTGCATGTCAGTAATGGACACCTGGGTGTTGTTGAACGTGGCCAGAATGTTCGCCACGCCAGAACTGATGTTCTTCGCGCCCTTGACCTTGATGATCTTCTTGGCGTTCGGATCGTCGCCGAGCAGTTCGGCGGCAGTGGGAGCATGAACCGCAGCCGGAACCACGCCTTCAGCGGGTTTGGCTGCACCGGCGGGAGCCGCGCCGTCGGCCTTCTTCGGCTTGGTGGGCGCACCTTCCGCAGCGGCGGCTTTGGCCGGCTTATCAGCGGCGTCTTTTTTTGCGGCGGGTTTTTTCTTAGTCTCTTCAGCCATACTTCAAACTTTTCAATGAACGCCGGTTTTGGCGTTGGGGTTGCGTTGCACGCCGACCGTCTTGCGCGGACCTTTGCGTGTGCGCGCATTGGTGGAGGTACGTTGGCCGCGAACGGGAAGGCCACGCTGGTGACGCACTCCGCGGTAACACTTGATGCCTTGAAGGCGCTTCAAGTTCATGCCTAATTCGCGGCGCAGGTCGCCTTCAATGATGTATTTACCCTCTTGAATCGCGTGAACGATCTTCGAGAGTTGGGATTCATCCAAATCTTTTGCCCGAACGCTCGGGTCAATGCCGGCGGCGACGAGAATGTCCACCGCGTTCTTCGGGCCGATGCCGTAGATGTAGCGCAGCGAAATATCGATGCGCTTCTCTCCGGGTATTTCCACTCCAATAATGCGTGCCATAGATTAACCTTGCCGCTGTTTGTGACGACGGTTCGTGCATAAGACACGAATCACACCCTTGCGACGAATGATTTTGCAGTTCTCGCAAAGCTTCTTAACTGATGCGCGGACTTTCATTTTTGTTTCTGTTCTAAAACGATCCTGCCCTTTGAAAAATCAAAGGGCGACATTTCCAAATTCACCTTGTCCCCTGGCCTTAAACGTGCCGCTTCATGGCGACCGACTCGCGATGCATGGCCGATCAAACGGTGACCGTTCACCAACTCGACACGGAAGAGCGTTTCCTGCAAAACCTCTACTACAATGCCTTCAAGACGGATGCCATTTTCTCCCGGCACGTTAAAATCTCCGGCTCGCCCTCCGTAATGAGCACAGTGTGCTCAAAATGGGCGGACAATTGACCATCCACCGTCACCACTGTCCAGCGGTCTTTCAAAATTTTCACATCGGGCCGCCCCGCGTTGACCATCGGCTCGATGGCGATGGTCATGCCTGGTCGAAGCACCGGGGACTTCTTCCCCGTTTCGACGTAGTTCGGCACTTGTGGATCCTCATGGACCGACCGACCGACGCCGTGCCCTACAAATTCCCGAACCACGCTGTAACCGTGACTTTCAACATGCTGCTGAATCGCCCGTGAAATATCCACGACACGGTTCCCGCCGACAGCCTGTGCGATGCCGATGTAAAGCGACTGCTCAGTCACTTCCAATAGACGCTGGGCGGCCACGCCGCACCCTCCAACTGGAACCGTCCGAGCCGTATCTCCGATAAAACCATTGTAACGCACACCCACGTCCAAACTCACGATGTCGCCGAATTCCACGCGACGATTGCCGGCCAATCCATGAACGACTTCCTCATTCACGGAAAGACAAACATGACACGGATACTTTCGATACCCGAGAAAAGCGCTCTTGGATCCGCGTTTCTGCATTGCCTCGGCTGCGAAATCATCAATTTGTTTCGTCGTTACACCAGGCCGAATGAAGGCGGACACCTCATCAAGCACCGCGTTAGCCACCGCACAGGCAGGGCGCATGGCCTCCAAGTCCCGTTCGGTTTTAAGAATGATCATGTCTTCCCGGACACCGCACGAGACAAATTCCAGCCCTAGCCGCCTCGCTTACAACCGTCCCTTGATCCGGCCCTTCTTCAAAAATCCGTCATAGTGGCGCATCAACAAGTGTGACTCCATCTGACGCATGGTGTCGAGCATCACGCCCACCATGATGAGCAAACTGGTCCCACCGAAGAAGGTGGCGACCTGAAACGGGATATTCATCTGATGGTTCAGAATAATGGGGATGACCGCGATAACGGTAAGAAACACAGCCCCCGCGAGAGTGATGCGGCTCATCGCATTGTGCAGGTAACTGCTGGTGGCCTGCCCGGGGCGAACGCCGGGGATGTAGCCGCCGTATTTCTTCAAGTCATCGGCGATCTGAAGTTCATTGAACTGAGTGGCCACCCAAAAGTAAGAGAAGAACAAAATCATCAAGCCGTAGAGAACAAGATACAAAAAGGAACGCTCGCCCAGCATGGAGGCCAAGGTGCGCATCCAATTCACATCAAAGTAGGCTCCAGCCCGAGAAAAGATTTGCGCCGGGAACATCAGAATGGCCTGCGCGAAGATGACGGGCATGACGCCAGCATAGTTGACGCGCAAGGGCATGAAGGAAGTTCCACCCTGATACACTTTGCGTCCCACCGCACGTTGAGCGTATTGCACTGGAACCTTCCGCTGTGCCTGGGTCACGGCAATCACGCCGCCGATGACCGCGAGCAAAAGCAGAAGAAGCGCAACACCGTGGAACACATTGAACTGGTCACCCAGCTTGCCAAACATGTCGGCCAAACCACGGCCTGCGGCCGGGAGGCGGGCCAGAATGCCGATCGTGATGACGAGGGAGACCCCATTGCCGATTCCACGCTCAGTGATCTGCTCACCAAACCACATCATGAGCATGGTGCCGGTGGTGAGAATCATCACGGTCTGAAGATGATACCACCAGAGATGATCGCGCATGTAAGGCATCAACAAGTCTCCAGTGAAACCGTCAAAAAGACCTTCCGGCCTGGACCAACTGATGGCCATGAACACGCCTTGACCAAGACAGAGGAGGACCGTCAGCACACGACCGTATTGAACAATTTTGGCTCGTCCGCCTTCTTCTCGGGCCAGTTTGCTTAAACGGGGAACAACCGCGCTGAGAAGCTGAATGATGATGGTGGCGCTGATGTAAGGCATGATGCCGAGCGCACCAATCGCGCACCGCTCCATGGCTCCACCAGTGAACATGGAATACATGCCAACCAAACCACCGCCACCGCTGGTTCGCGCCAAATCATCAAAATGTTTTTGGAGCGATGCGCCATCAATGCCCGGAATCGGAATCATTGAGATAACGCGACAGACGGCAAGAGTACCAAGGGTAAATAGTATGCGGGATTTCAGCTCCGGAATCTTGAAGCAGTTGGCGAATGTGCTGGCGATCTTCTTGAACATGCGGGTCAGGCTTTCGCTTCCACTTTTGCGCCGGCCAATTCACAGGTGCCGCCAGCCGCTTCGATCTTCTGCTTGGCCGTGGCACTGAAACCGTGGGCGCTGACCGTGAGTTTTTTCTTCAATTCGCCGACGCCAAGAATCTTCACGCGCTTGAGCGTCCCGTTGGCAAAGCCAGCGAGGCGGAGCGCATCAAGATCGACGCGGGCACCGTCGTCAAACACGTTCAAGGATTCGAGGTTTACCGGGATATATTCCACAGTGTGGCGCGCATTGTTGAAGCCGCGCTTGGGGATGCGGCGGATGAACGGCATCTGACCGCCTTCAAAACCGATGCGAATCGAGGAACCGGAGCGCGCGGTCTGGCCCTTGCCGCCGCGACCGGACGTTTTGCCGTGTCCGCTGGACTCACCCTGGCCGAGACGCTTGCGGCGGTGTTTAGCACCGGGGCGTGGTTTCAAATCGTGCAATCGCATAAAAAATCCAAAAGTTAAGCTGTGATGACGGCGGGTTCAGTGACGGGCTTGACCGATCTGTCACGCACCGAAAGCCCGCGGGCCTTGAAGATGTCTTCGCGCAGGCGCAATCCTTGCAGGGCACCGAGCGTGGCCTTGACCACGTTGGCCGCGTTCTGCGAGCCGAGCGATTTGCTCAACACATCCTTCAATCCGGCTGACTCGAGCACGGCGCGGACGGTCTTGCCCGCAATGATGCCCGTTCCCGGGGAGGCCGGACGGAGCAGAATCTGTGCGCCGCAGAATTCGTAAAAAATCTCATGAGGCAGAGTCACGCCCTTGAGTGAGACGGAGACCATCGCACGGCGGGCCATTTCGCCACCCTTGCGAATCGCCTCGGCGACTTCGGCCGCTTTACCGAGACCGACCCCAACCTTGCCCTGCTTGTCACCAACCACGACGAGGGCACTGAAGCTGAAACGGCGTCCACCCTTCACGACCTTGGCCGAGCGGTTGATATAAACCACCTTCTCCACCAGTTCATTCTTAGGCTTGCCATCCAAACCCATTTCCTGCTGGTCGCCCGGTTGGCGCGGACCACGTGGAGCGCGTCCACGGAAACCGCCACGGCCACCACGGCCACCGCCGCCGAAGCCACCGCCACGACCGCCGGAACCCCCAAATCCGCCGCCACCACCAAAACTGGCGCTGCCGACTCCGGTGCCGCCGCTTACATTTTGCTTTTCGTCAGCCACAATTCTCTTCTCCTCTTTGATTAAAACTGCAAACCGGCCTCGCGCGCGGCATCCGCCAGCGCCTTAATTTTGCCGTGATAACGGGTGCCCGCACGGTCGAAGACAACCGACTTGATGCCCTGTCCCTGGGCTGCCGCCGCTGCCACCTTGCCGATGATGGCGGCACTCTTGACGTTGGCGCTCAAATTTTCCCGGTCAGGCGCATCTTTGTGCCGCGTAGAGGCACTGGCCAGCGTGACTCCGGCCACGTCGTCGATGAACTGGACATAGATGTGGGTGTTGCTGAAAGTCGTCACCATGCGCGGACGTAGTTTGGTGCCGGTGACTTTCTTGCGAATGCGATAGCGACGCAGTTGCTTGAGACGTTGTTTGGTTTGCGAATTCATGTTTGTCGGGCCGCGGTCTTGGCCGAGGCTCAAATAAATTATTGGACGGTCTTGCCTTCCTTGCGCTCGATGCGCTCGTCAGAATATTTGACGCCCTTGCCCTTGTAAGGCTCCGGCGGATAATACGAGCGGATTTCGGCGGCAACCTGTCCGACGACCTGCTTGCTCGGCCCCTCAATGGTGACCTTGGTGTTGTCCTCAACCGTGACCTTGATCTGATCCGGGATGTCGTAATTAAGCGGGTGCGAATAGCCGAGGCTCAAGTTGACCACCTTCCCCACCACCGCCGCCTTAAAACCGACGCCGTTGATTTCGAGCTTCTTGACGTATCCTTCACTCACGCCTTTGACCAAATTGTTCAAGAGGGCGCGGCCCAAACCGTGCATGGCCTTGGCTTCGGCATCATCACCATCACGGCTAACGAGAGCGCTGCCGGCATCCACTTTCACAGACGTGCGGCGCGGCAGTGCCATTTCGAGCCTGCCCTTGGGACCTTCGACGAAAACCCGGGCACCTTTTACCTCGACCTTGACTTGGGCCGGGATGGCGATGGGTTGTTTTCCAATGCGTGACATAAAATTACAAATTACCAGACGTAACAGAGCAGTTCGCCGCCAACATTCTTCTTGCGCGCCTCGTGACCGCTCATCAGCCCCTGTGAGGTGGAAACAATCGAAATTCCGAGACCGCCGCGCACGCGCGGGATTTCCGTCGAACCGACATATCGGCGCAGTCCCGGAGTGCTGATGCGTCGCAGTCCTTCGATGACCGGGGTACGTCCCGTGTACTTCAGCGTGATTTTGATGTTCTTGATAATCTTGCCATCCACGGCGAAGTCGCTGATGTAACCTTCCTTTTTAAGGATTCCGGCGATGTCCTTCTTGATGTTGGAGTGCGGAACGTTCGTCGTCGGCAGCAGCGCGGAATGGGCGTTGCGGATGCGAGTCAACATGTCTGAAATCGGGTCTGTCATATCGGGTCCAAATAGTTTGTGCGTTACCAGCTCGACTTCGTCACGCCCGGAATCAATCCGTTCAGCGCAGCCTCGCGGAAGGTCAGACGAGAGGATGCGAATTTCCGCAGATACCCGTGGCGGCGTCCGCTCATCAGGCAGCGATTGACCACGCGCGTCGGGCTGGCATTACGCGGCAGCTTTGAAAGCGCGGCGTAGTCGCCCTTGGCCTTCAATTCGGCGCGCAGCGCGGCGAATTTCTTCACCGTGTCGCTCTTCTTCTTGTTTCTTTCCAACCAGGCTTTCTTTGCCATAAAAAATTTCTTACTTCTCCGCGAACGGCAGACCCATCGCCTTGAGGAGTTCAAAGGCTTCCTCGTTCGTCTCCGCCGAGGTCACGATGGTGATGTCCATGCCCTGCTGGCGCTTGATTTTTTCCAATTCGATTTCAGGAAACACGGTCTGGTCAGCCAGCCCGAGCGAGTAATTGCCACGCCCATCGAAAGAACGGGGCGAAATGCCGCGAAAATCGCGGATGCGCGGCAGGGTCGCAGCCACCAAGCGATCCAGAAACTCATACATGACTTCGCGGCGAAGTGTCACGCGGCAGCCAATGGGCTGGAACTCACGCAACTTGAAGTTCGCGATGCTGTGGCGCGACTTGCTGGTGGCCGGTTTGCGACCGGTGATCATTTGCAAATCCCTCGCCGCATCCTCCAAAGCTCCCTTTTCCAACGAAGCACTCACGCCCATGTTGACGACGATCTTTTCCAAACGAGGAATCTGATGATCGTTGGTGTAGCCCCGCTTCTGCTTGAGGGCCGGCTTCACTTCACTGTGATACTTTTCAAAAAGTCTCGGTTTCATTTTTTTGAGCCCTCGGATTTGGCCGACGGCAATCAGGGTAAATCTTCTAGACCGTAACTGGAGCGCGCTTGGAAGCGCGAGCGTCAAAATTCTCCGCCTTCATCACATTGGAGACATGCACGGTCCCCTCGCGCTCGATGATCGCGCCGTTGGGGTTTTGCTGGTTCTTGCGGATGTGACGCTTGACCATGTGCAGTCCCTCGACAATGACGCGGTTGCTGGAACGCTGCACCTCGATGATCTTGCCACGTTTGCCCTTTTCGGAGCCGGCAATCACGACGACCTCGTCGCCCTTCTTGACGTGAAATTTTAACATACTCAGATGACCTCCGGTGCCAACGAAATGATTTTCATGAACTTCTTGTCGCGCAACTCACGCGCCACTGGGCCAAAGATACGAGTACCCTTGGGGTTCTTGTCCTTGTCAATTATGACAATCGCGTTGGAATCGAAGCGCAGATAGGAGCCATCGTTGCGGCGGATGATCTGCCTGGTGCGAACCACGACGGCGTCCACAACCTCGCCCTTTTTCACTGTGCCATCGGGCGCGGCTTCCTTGATGTGGGCCTTGATGATGTCACCAACACCGGCGTATCGCTGGTTGCGCCCCAGCACACCGATGGCCGCGGCGCGTTTCGCACCAGTGTTGTCGGCCACATCCAAAATTGAACGAATCTGCAGCATAAAATCTTACTTTGCCTGGGCGGCCACAGGAGCAACCTGCTCACCGCGCTCCACCACTTCTACCAAACGCCAGCACTTGAGTTTTGAGAGCGGACGAGTCTCCTGGATCCGCACACGATCACCAGGCTTGGCGTCGTTCTTCTCGTCATGAGCGTAAAATTTGGTGTACTGAGTCATGACCTTCCGGTACTGAGGATGCGGAAAGCGGCGCTCCACTCGTACCACGATGGTTTTAGCCATTTTGTTTGAAACCACCTCGCCGACACGTTCCTTACGGTGACCGCGGCTCTCAACTTTGTTTTCAACAATCTCTGACATAGTCAATCAATTAGGCAACTTTGGCCGTTGGCTTATTCCGCAGTTCAGAGACTTTCGTCTCAATGCGCGCAACATCCCGACGAATGGTGCGCAGGCGCCCTGGTTTCTCTAACTGGCTGCTCGCCTGTTGCAGACGCAGATTGAACATTTCATGGCGCAGATCACGGCTCTTAGCCGTCAATTCCTGAACCGTTAAATCTTTGAGTTCCGTGTATTTCATACGCGCTGACATTTATCCGAGGTAGTGCCGTGAAACAAACTTAGTACGAATCGGAAGCTTCGTCGCAGCCAACCGCAAGGACTCACGCGCCAGTGCCACCGGCACTCCGTCCACTTCAAACAGTACGTTTGCGGGACGAATGACCGCCACCCACGACTCGAGCGGTCCTTTACCTTTGCCCATTCGAGTTTCCAGCGGCTTTTTGGTGTAAGATTTTTGGGGAAAGATCCGAATCCAAACCTTACCCCGGCGTTTCATGTTGCGATTGATGGCCACACGAGCAGCTTCAATTTGCTTGGTGTCAAGCCAGCATCGCTCCATTGACATGAGACCATACTCGCCAAATGCAACCGTGTTACCACGGGAGGCGATGCCGGCTCGGGAACCCCGGTGCATCTTGCGGTATTTAACTCTTGCGGGCTGTAGTGCCATATCTAATTCCTCTTGCTAAAAAAATGCTTTTTGAGTGTGGGCTAAACAGCCGGGGCCGTACTCGCCGGAGCCAAAGGCTCCGTAACCGGACGCACGTTGCGCTCTTTCTTGGTGACTTCACCTTTGCAAATCCAGCATTTCACTCCCAACTTGCCATACATCGTGTTAGCCTCCGCAAAGCCGTAATCAATATTAGCGCGCAGCGTGTGCAGGGGAACACGTCCCTCCATATACTTCTCAACGCGGGCGATTTCCGCACCACCGAGACGCCCAGCGCAACGAATCTTTATTCCTTCCGCACCAAAATCCATCGCCGTTTGGATGGACTTCTTCATAGCACGACGGTGTGAAATACGCCGTTCTAATTGGAGAGCTACATTTTCTGCGACCAGTTGCGCGTCCGTCTCCGGGGACTTGACCTCCTGGATGTCGACGTAAACTTCTTTGCCCGTCATCTTGCTAAGATCTTCCTTGATCTTGTCGATCTCAGAACCTTTGCGACCAATGACCACACCGGGACGGGCGGTCAGAATAGTTATGCGGCAACGGTTGGCCGCGCGCTCAATCAGAATCCTGGGGACCGACGCTGACTCCAGCTTTTTCTTGAGAATGTCGCGGATAATGCGGTCCTCGTTGAGCAGCTTGCCAAAATCTTTTTTCTGAGCGTACCACTTCGAACGCCAGTCTTTGTTGACGGCGACGCGCAGACCAATCGGATTAGCTTTTTGACCCATAACTATTCGTCTGAAACCACAATTTTCACATGACAACTGCGCTTGAGGATCGGCCCGGCTGAACCGCGCGCTTTAGGCGTGAAACGCTTGAGCGTCCGCGCCGTCTGCGCCACTGCTTCCTTGACTTTCAGGTTCTCGGGCTTGGCACCGTTGTTGTTTTCCGCATTGGCAATGGCGGATTTTAGAGTCTTGGCGACAACGCGCGCCGACTTTCGCGACACAACGGCGAGCACCGCCTGCGCATGAAGCGCGGGCAACCCTTGAATCTGACGCACCATCTCGCGCATTTTTTGCGCGGACATGCGAACGTTTTTGGTGATGGCTTGAACTTGCATGTGCTATTTCGCTTCTGCCTTGGCCGTGTGTGCACCGTGCTTCTTAAATGTGCGCGTCAAAGAAAATTCCCCGAGTCGGTGGCCGACCATGTTTTCGGTTACAAACACAGGATTGAATACTTTGCCATTATGGACATTGAAGGTTAACCCAACAAAATCAGGCGTTATCATTGATCGACGCGACCATGTCTTAATAGGCGACTTAGACTTTGTTTCCTTAGCCTTGACGACCTTGTCCATCAAATGATGGTCAACAAACGGACCTTTTTTAATCGAACGACCCATACTTCAAGTGATTTCTAGCGTGACTTCAGGGGACGACCATCGCGGCGCACCACGATGAAACGGTTAGAATATTTGCGCTTGGCGCGCGTACGATAACCCTTGGCCTGCAACCCCCAAGGAGATGTCATCTGCTGCCAACCACCGCCCGACTTAGATTTGCCCTGACCGCCGCCATTCGGATGGTCAACAGGGTTCTTGGATACACCGCGGTTGATCGGACGTATGCCGCGATGACGCGAACGCCCCGCCTTGCCCAGCACGACCTTCTCATGGTCAGTATTACCAACCTGGCCGATGGTCGCATAACAGTCTTCCTGAATGCGGCGGATCTCACCGGAGGGGAGGCGAATCTGCGCATACCCGTCTCCACGAGACATAAGAGTAGCCGCGGAACCAGCGCTACGGACAATCTGCCCCCCCTTGCCCGCATGAAGTTCAATATTGTGAATTGGAATACCGACCGGAATTGACTTGAGCGGAAGACTATTTCCCAAATCAGGAACTGCCGTTGGGCCGCTCATCAATTTCGCACCAACTCCAAGACCGTTCGGCGCGATGATGTAGGTTTTCACGCCGTCCGCATATTGAACCAAGGCGAGCCGAGCTGTA
>JAYVWQ010000395.1:0-5827 GCA_043785945.1 Akkermansia sp. | reverse complement strand
AATCGGTCCTTTCCTGAACCGGACGGCAGCCTGCCGGACTGGGTCGAGATCTACAATCCGACGGGCACAAACATCAACCTCGGCGACATGAGCCTCACGGATGACACGATCCAGTCCCGTCGCTGGATTTTCCCGAGCAACACGGTCATCACGTCGCTCGGGTTTTTGAAAGTGCGTTTCGACGCGGGCCTGCCGAGTTCCGCGACCAACACCGGGTTCGGTTTGTCGGCCAACGGCGGCAGCGTTTATCTGTTCGACAAGCTGGCCAACGGCGGCTCGCCGCTCAGTGCCATCAGCTATGGATTGCAGGCCGCTGATTTCTCCATCGGTCGCATGCCCAACGGCAGCTCTAACTGGGTGCTGACCGTGCCGTCCCTCGGCGGCAACAACCTCGCCGCCGCGCTGGGCAACGCCACCTTGCTGAAGATTAACGAGTGGATGGCCAATCCCGCTTCGGGCAGCGACTACTTCGAGATTTTTAACCCGAACCCGCAGCCGGTGGACATCAGCCGCTTCTACCTGACGGACACGCTGGTCAATCGGACCAAGCACCAGTTGCCCGCGCTGTCCTTCATGGGTGTCGGACAAGATGCATTCCAGAAATTCGACGCCGACTCGAACCCGACCGCGGGTGCGGATCATGTGAACTTCTCGCTCGCTGCGGGCGGGGAAGCGCTGGGCCTGACCAGCTCGAACAACATCGCCTTGGACAGCATCAGTTTCGGTCCGCAGTCGCTGGGCGTGTCGCAAGGTCGCCTGCCCGATGGCGCCGCCGCCATTGTGAACTTCCCGACCACGCCCACGCCGGGGAAGAGCAACTTCCTGCCGCTCAGTAACGTGGTGGTGAATGAGTTGCTGGCCCATACCGACCCGCCGTTGGAGGACGCGGTGGAGTTTTATAATCCGGGCACCACCAACGTGAACATCGGCGGCTGGTACCTGAGCGATTCACAGAACAACCTGCTCAAGTACCGCGTGCCGACGAACACGATCATCCCGGCGGGCGGCTATGTCGTGTTCTACGAGTACCAGTTCAACCCCGATGTGACTTCGCTCTCGTTCTCCTTCAGCTCGGCCAAGGGCGACAACGTCTATCTGTCGCAGTCGTTCGCGCCCGGCACCGTCACGGGCTACCGCGCTTATGCGGAGTTCGGCGCGTCGGAGAACGGCGTGTCGTTCGGGCGTTTCCTCACCAGCGTGGGCGCGGACTTCACGGCCATGAGCGCGCATACTTTCGGTCAGGATAATCCGGTCACGACCAATCAGTTCCGTCTCGGCACCGGTTTGACGAACGCCTATCCGAAGGTCGGCCCGGTCGTGATCAACGAAATCATGTACCACCCCGTCAGCACCAACGAGGTCTATGAGTTCATCGAGTTGCGCAACATCACGGCGGCCACGGTTCCGCTTTTCGACACAAACAATCCGGCCAACACTTGGCGCGTGCGCAAAGGCGTGGACTTCAACTTCCTCACCGGCGCGAGCATTCCGGCGGGCGGTTACCTTGTCTTGGTGAGTTTTGATCCGGTTGCGGACCCGGCGTCCCTCGCGCTCTTCCGCAGCGCCTATGGCACGAACATGACCCTGGCCGGCCCATACCTCGGCAAGCTCGACAACACCGGCGAGGCTCTCGAACTCCAACGGCCCGACGCGCCGCAGACCGTGCCCGGTCCGGACTTCGGTCTGGTGCCTTACATCGTGGTGGACCGGGTGGTTTATGGGGACACCGCGCCCTGGCCTGCTTCCCCGGATGGCTTCGGTGATGCGCTCAAGAAAATCACGTCGAGCCTCTACGGCAACGAGCCGCTCAACTGGCAGGGCGGAGCGCCCACGCCCGGTGCCGCCAACGTTGCCGGGCCCGTGGACACCGATGGCGACGGCATGCCGGACGCGTGGGAAATTCAATACGGGTTGAACCCGAACAGCGGGGCCGACGCGAACACCGACCTCGACGGCGACGGTGCGACGAACTTGCAGGAGTATCTCGCGGGCACGAACCCGACGCAGGCTGGCAGCGTGCTGCGCATCATCTCCATTGAGACCACGGGAGTGACGAATGCGCGCCTGAGCTTCTTCGCCGTGTCGAACAAGACCTACGCGGTGGAATACAAGAACACGCTCAACGATCCCGGTTGGCTGACCGTGACCAACCTCGCGGCCGCCGTCACCAACCGCACGTTCATCATCAACACCACCGTGCCCGCGACCAACCGCTTCTACCGCGTGCGCACGCCTTGAACCCGAGCTAATTCGTTGGAGCAACCGTGGGCAGCGAAGTCAGTTCGCGGTCGTGTTGCGCCCATTCCCGGCGCGCAGGTCTGTGACCCGCAGCAGGCTGCCTATTTCCGACGCGGTTGAGAATCCAGTTCGCCTCTGGGCTGGCGAAGCGGCTTGCAGATCACAGACCCGCGCCGGGTCGCCTGATCACTTCCGCTCCACGTAATAGACCGTTTTATCCGGTCCTTTGATGCCGGCTTCGGCCAGAGCCTTCGGCGTCTCGGCCAGCAGGTCGCTGCTCAGGGCGGCGTAATCACCGGTTTGGCACCAGGCGCGCAACTCCACCTGCGTGCCGCCGTCGATGAGCTTGATGTTGGCCACTGTGACCCCGGGTTCCTTGAGCACGCGCGGATCACGGCGGGCCGTGGTGAGCAGGGCGTGGTGCGCCGTGGCCAGGTCGTAGGCCGCACCGATGGCGTAGGGCAGATCGACGCGCCGCGTGCCATTGGCCGTGTAGTTGGTGATGTTGCCCGCCATCAGGGCACCATTCGGCACAATGATCTTTTTGTTGTCCGGCGTGTTCAGCGTGGTGGAAAAAACCTGCACCTCCACCACCGTGGCCTCCACGCCCGCGCCGTTGATCACGTCGCCCGCCTTGAAAGGGCGAAAGACCACGATGAGAAATCCGGCGGCGAAATTGGCCAGGCCCCCTTGCAGGGCCAGGCCGATGGCCAGACCGGCGGCGGCGACCACGGCGGCAAAGGTCTTGGTGTCCACGCCCAACTGGCCGAGCGCCGTGATGATGACGAAAGTCATCAGGATGGCGTGGGCCAGATTGCCCACGAAGCTGCCGATGGTGGCGTCAATGTTGCGTTTGGCGAAGAGACGGCGGACCAGCCCGCGCAGGAATCCGGCCAGGATGAAGCCGACCACGACGATGATGAGCGCGCCCAGCAGGTTCACGCCCCAGACGGCGACTTCGCGCGGCAGCCCCGTGGCCTCCTCGAAGCGGTTGATCAGTCCTTGGGCGGGTTTGATGAGGGTCGCGTTGGTGGTGACGGGGGCTGCCACTTCGGCAGCGGCGAGCAAGGGAGAGAAAAAGTTGTTCATGAATTAAAGTTCAATTTCCAAAATTATTCGGCGAGCGAGATACCAGCGTCTTGGCCCGCGAGGCAACAGGAAAGGCGGAAGGCCGGCCGGGTGCATCATGTTCATCACTCAAAGAATCCCTTGTGCGCTGCGTCCGTTCGCGAAAGCATCCCGTCGTGTCGCCCATGAATTTCTTCCGCGTTCTGATGATCGCTATTGGCCTGGCGAATGGCTGGGCCTGCGCCGCCGCGCCCGCCCGGCCTGAATTTGCCCCCCTGCGGAAGGAAACCTGGCCCGTCCTTCCCGGCGGTACACTCAACGTGGAACTGATTCGTGGCACTTTGGAAATCGCCACCTCCGACCGGGACGAAGCCACGCTGGAAGTGATCCCGAGCGGTGACGATGCGGCCGTCCTCGTCCAGCGCGTGCGCTTCACCAGTGAAGGCGGCGTGGTGAAGCTCCGCCAGTCCGGCGGCGAGCCAGCCACCTGGCGCTACCGCGTGACCGTGCCCACCAAGTTCAATCTCGATTTGCGCGACATCGAGGGCCGCATCTACGTCACGAACCTTCAGGGCAGTGTGAAAGCGTGGACCGCAACGCGTTCCATTCACATTGGCAAAGTCACCGGCGACGTGAACGCCGAGTCCGCTTCGGGTGGCATCGCTTTACAGGGCGCGACGGGAAATGCCCGCGTCAAGAGCGCGGGCGCGCGGCTGCTGCTCGGGGAAATCGGAGGCGAAGCCCAGGCCCAGACGGCGGGCGGTCCCATCAAAGTCCTCATCGCTCGCGGTCCGCTTCGCGCGATCACCGCCGGAGGCGGCATCATCATTGGTGCGGCCTTCAGCAGCGTGGAGGCTCAGACGGCGGGCGGGTCCATCGCCGTGGCCTTTCTCGGCCAGCCGCTGCGGGACTCCACTTTCACCACGGCGGGCGGCAGCATTGAGATAAAATTGGGGCCCAAACTCAATTTCAACTTGGAAGGATCCGCGCAAAACGGAAGCGTGGAAAGCGACCTCCCCATCCAGTGGCAGGGTGATGCGAAAGCCCGTCCCCGCCTCGGACGGCTCAACAATGGCGGGCCTAAACTCATGGCCAAAACTTCCGCCGGGCGCGTCTGGTTTGAAGGCTTGAAGAACGACAACCTGCCCGAAGCCGCCACGCGGTTTGAGTTCCCCAAGGATGTTTTGCCCGAGCGTGTCGCCGTCGCCAAGGCTCCGGGCAGCGACAAAAACTCAATCACCAAATCCGGCCCCAAACCGGAGGAAGGTCCGTTCCTGCCCGTCGGCCTCTTCATGCGCGATGGCCAGAGCATCCAAGCGGAAATTCTCGGAGCGGATGACACGCAGGTGGTTTTTCGCCGGCCCGGTGAGAAGGAGGAATCCATGCTCACGTCGCGGGTCGCGGCCGTGCTCCTGCGCCCCCTGCCCGAGAAGCGTCGCGCTGAACTCAACCAGCCCGTCAGCGGATTGCTCCTCACGGGCGGGGACTTCATGGAGGGTGAGTGCCGCGAGTTCAAAAATGGGCGCGTCACCATGTCGTCCGTGCTTTATGGGCTGAAGAAGTTTGAAACCAAGCGCGACGCCCGCGCCCTGGTGTTTCATCCCCCGTCTGCTCTGAAGAATTAAAATCGGGATGACCAGTCTGTCGCTCGGTGAAGAAAAATGGATCGGATTTTCCAGTCCACAATCGAATCGTCTCCCGGTAGAAGAGGGGCGCAAACAACAACTCAATCCAAATTATGACTGATAAAAAAGTACTGCCGCTGTTCCTGCTCTTTTTCTTTCTCGCCTGGCTCGGGGTGCATCGGTTCTACGTGGGCAAGATTGGCACCGCCATCCTCTTCATCCTCACCCTCGGCGGTTTCGGCATCTGGTGGATTATCGACCTGATCCTGATCGTGACGGGCAACTTCAAAGACAAGCAGGGCCAGAAAATCACGCAGTGGACGTGAACGCCCGGTCCGCCCGCCCAGCTTAATTAAAGCTGCGTGGCTTGGCTTCCTTCAACTTCTCCTCCTCGAGTTTCTGCCGGAGAACATGCAGCGTGGCCAGGGTGAGTTCGCGCACTTCGTCACTGCGCGTTTCCAACTCGCCTTCCAGTTCCGTGATGCGTTTCTCGTAGGCCTGAATGCGCTCAGGCAGGCGGAGGGCCACGACGCGGGTTTCCAGTTCTGCGAGTTCCTGCTGCACCTGCTGGTGCGTGGCGAGGAGCGCGGCGCGTTGCGAGTAAAGTCCCTGCACGAGGCTCTGCTTGGCGAAGTCCGTCAGGTCGGCCAGGGCGCGCTCCTTCAATTCCTTGTTTGTCTGGGCGGCGGCGAGGCCCGGAGGCGTGATGGATTCTCCGACGGAGAGCGCCGGGCGGGTTGGGCCGGAGGTTAACAGTTGGGCCGAGCCAAGTCCGCTGCGTCTGAGCATCAGGACGAGCCACGCCAGCAGCGCGACGAGGGCGACCAGCGCACCGGCAATCCACCACACGGCTTTGGATTCATTGACCGGCGCAGTCACCACGACAGGAACGGCGA
>JAYVWQ010000394.1:0-2374 GCA_043785945.1 Akkermansia sp. | reverse complement strand
ACGCTGGAGTCATCGGCCCGCCCGAAGTTCGGAATGGTGTCGGGGATGATGTTAACCTTCTTGTGGACATACATGAGCGCGAAGACGGCGCGGGAGAAGGCGGTGTAGCTCAGTTCCTTGTAGGCGTTTTCGGCCACGTCCTCGACCACATCGGCCAAGAATTCGAGTTGATCCACGAGGTGGGGAAACTTGGGGGCGTTGATTTGGGTGAACTCCACTTTCCAGAGCGGCAGTTCGCTCATCACATTTTCCACGACGGCGGGCGTGATGTAGGCGGCACCGTGATTGACGAAATCAGCAACTTCAGACATGGGCCGAGCGTAGGCAGCGGTCGCGCGGGAGTAAATGCCCAATCCGAAGAAGAGTGCGACGGGGCGGGTTGTTCAAATCATCGCGGGTGGGGCGCGTCGCTCCGCGTGCGGAGCGATGCGCTCCACCTTTCGCGCCTCCCCTCGCCTATAACAAATCTATTGGCGCATCCCGGCGCGGTCATTACCTTGCGCGCGGTTTATGTTGCTGGTCATCGATAATTACGACTCCTTCACCTACAACCTCGTCCAATATCTCGGCGAGATGGGCGTGGACATGCAGGTGCATCGCAACGATCAGATCACATTGGATCAGATCGACGCGCTCAAGCCGGAGCGCATCCTGATTTCTCCCGGCCCCTGTTCGCCGCGTGAGTCGGGGCTGTCGAATGACATTATCCGCACCTTCGGTCCCAAACTGCCGCTTTTCGGCGTGTGCCTCGGCCACCAGTGCATTGGGCATACCTTCGGCGCGGAAGTTGTCGTCAATTACCGCATGATGCACGGCAAGACCTCGCCCATCCGCCACAACGGACGCGAGCTGTTCCAAGACATGCCCAATCCCTTCGCCGCCACGCGCTACCATTCGCTCGTCATCAAGCGCGACACGTTGCCTGACTGCCTCGAAGTGACCGCCGAGACTGACGAGGGCGAGATCATGGGTGTGCGCCACAAGACGCTGCCCATCTGGGGCGTGCAGTTTCATCCCGAGAGCATCCTCACCGAAGAGGGGCGGGTGCTGATGAAAAATTTCCTCACCCTGGGGAAATGATCTTTGGTGCGAGTTGTTTCCGGGCTTTGATCCTGGAATCAAAGCCAATCGTCCGCTTCCCCTCCGGGCTTGACGCGCTCCGCCGTTCTGTTTGCATCGCCGCCATGAAATTAAACGCTCTGCTTCTCGCTGCGGTTTGCGCGGCCACTGTTATTTTTTCGGGCTGTGTCCGCACCCTCGACGGTCGCCGCGAGGCGGGCAACCCGCTCGTGAAAGCCAACCTCGTCCGCGTCTATGAACGCCCGGTCAAAGAATGCTGGGTCGCCGCCAAGGATGTCCTTAGTGCCAACGGAGCCATCTTCAGCGAAGACATCATGCAGTCCACCGTCTCGGCTCGCGTCGATACCCGCACCATCCGCGTGAAGGTCGAATCCATCGACCCGAAGATGACGCGCGTGACCGTCCAGACCCGCACCCGCATGGGCAACTCCGACCTCGATCTCGGTGGTGAGATCGACAAACAGATCGCGTTGCGCCTCACCACGGGCCAGACGACTACCACTCAGCCGCCCGTGGTGCGCTGAACACACTTTTTTCCGTCCACGCGTCGGGTTTCCACCCGGCGCGTTTTATTTTTCAGCTCCAGCCGCGCAGCCTTGCAACCTCAGTGCAAGATGGGCGCGGGGTTGGGCATCCGCATCAGCTTCGCGTCGAGGTCCAAATAGAAGTCCAGCCGGCGGTCCGTCTCCGCGTCGTCGATGGCGCGGGCCATCAGGATGTAGGTGGCGTAGTGGTTGCCCTCCGATTCCACGAGGCTGGCGTAGAATGCCGCCAGCTCCGGATCGATGTCCACGAGCGCGCGTCCGAGCATTTGAAATTTCTCGCAGCTCCGCCCCTCGATGAGCGAGCAGCAGATGAGATGATCCACGGCCTGCTGCCTGGTGCCCTTGCGCACCGCGTGCATGAGACCGGTGATCCACGCGCTGGGAAAAGGCTGGGTGAAGGCGATGCCGCGCTTCTTCAGAAGGCCGAGCACGAGTTCAAAATGTTGCAGCTCCTCAATGGCGATGGCGTTGAGTTCGCTCACGCGGCCGAAGAGTTCGCGATATTTTTCCAGCGTCAGCGCGGTTGTCGCGGCCTTGCGTTCGAGGTGCGCATGATCGACGAGCACGGCGGGGAGGTTCGCCAGAATCTTCGGCAGCCAGTCCGCCGGAACTTTTTCGCGCCACAACAACATGCGCTGTGTTGTGCGCGTGACCCGTGACGCTCGCAAGCGGCAAATTGTTCTGCGCTTCCCGATTCGCGGCGGGGAAAATGTCGCGCGAAGGACGCGAAAAATACAGGGTCGTTAAAA
>JAYVWQ010000393.1:0-4075 GCA_043785945.1 Akkermansia sp. | reverse complement strand
CGTGGGCGAACACGGTGATGGATCGCGCCAGCCAGCAGTTGCGCGAGGAATTCACGGCGTCGAATCAGGCTGCGCTCTTCGCGGAACTTTTTCCGCGCGTGAACGGCGGCGGTGGCGACGACGGTCTGGCCGCAGTGGCGCAACGTCTCAGCACGACGGAGGCGGCGGTGAAGATGGCGCTCTCGCGGATGCGCCGGCGTTTCGCCGACGCGCTGCGGGCCGAGATCGCGCAGACGGTCGGCTCGCGCGGCGATGTGCAGGAGGAACTGCGTTACCTTCTCACCGCGTTCTCGTAAGCAGTGGTGAAATGACACGCGCATGACCGTTGATTCACAGGAACCCTCCCGCCTCTGCGCGCAATGCGGCGGCCCGTTGAGCAGCGGGCCGCTCGGCCTGCGGTGCGCCCGCTGCGTGCTCGGGTTGGCCAGCGCGCCCGAGGACGATGCCGCCGCGCAGGTCGCGGAACTGTTTCCCGAGCTGCGGTTGGAAGGAGAAATCGCGCGCGGCGGTTTCAGCACGGTCTTTCGCGCGGAGCACCGGCGGATGAAGCGGCCCGTGGCGCTCAAATTTCTCGACACGTTGCTGGCGCGTTCGGCGGAGGCCGTCGCGCTGTTCGAGCAGGAGATGATCACCGTCGGCGGATTGGATCATCCGGGCATCGTGCGCGCGCACGATGCGGGCGAACGCGATGGGCGTTGGTTCATCCTCATGGAGTTCATGGACGGCCAGGACTGTGGCGCGCTGGTGCGCCGGCACGGCAAGCTGCCCATCGCGGAGTCGTGCGAAATCATCCGGCAGGCCGCGCTCGCGCTGCACTACGCGCACGGGCAGGGGCTGGTGCATCGCGATGTGAAGCCGGGGAACATCATGGTGTCGGGCGGGGTGGAAAGGACGAAAGGGGCGGAAGGGACGAAAGAGAATAGCGATGCTCTCCCTTCCGTCCCTTCGACGGTCAAGGTGCTCGACTTCGGTCTCGCCAGCCTCGTGGTCGCGCCGATCTTCGGGGCGACCGATTCGGAGGCCGGGCGTTTCCTCGGCACGCTCGAATACGTTGCGCCGGAGCAAATTGAAGCGCCCAACCGCGTGGATGCCCGCGCCGATGTCTATGGTCTCGGGGCCACGCTGCGGCGGATGCTGACCGGACTGCCCATGCGCGAGAGCGCCAGCGAGCAGTCGCTGTTCTTGCGGATGAAAGCCATCACCGCGCAGGTCCCGCCGCCCATCGCCACGGTGCGCGCGGGACTGCCGCGCGAACTCGCGCGCCTCTGCGATCAGATGGTCGCGCTCGACCGCAACGACCGCCCCGCTTCCGCCGCCGAAGTCGCGCGCCTGCTCGAACCGTGGTGCGCCGGCGCGGAACTCGCGCGTCTCTTCACCGACGGCCCGCTCGCGGAAAAGCCCATCGTCCGGCCGAAAAAATCTCGCCGCCCGCTGTGGATCGCGGCGGCGGTCATCGCCGTGCTCGTGGTCATTTCCACTCCCTTGTTCCAGGCGAAAAAAATCGCCGTGCCTGCGGTCGCTCCCGCGCCCAATTGGAAGCCCGTCTTTTCCGAAGCCTACGCCCGGGTGCGGCAGATCGAGGAGAAAGACCAGCCCCGGCTTTACTCGAAGGACTGGGAGCACGAGAGCGAGTTCATCGAGATTCAGGCCAAAGAGTGCGGGCACTTCACTCCAGACGGCCAGGTGGTCAGCATTGACAAGGGCATGACCGCCCCGCTTCGGCTGCGAAAAATCGGTCGGGAAGCCGCCGCCGTGAAGCTCAACACGACGGAAAAAGTACGCATGCTCGGCGTCGCCCCCAGCGGTCACGTCGTCTGGGCCCAGCACGAGGAAAACACCGGCCTCCACATTGGACGCGCCCGGCCCGATGGCACCCCGCTCCCTTTCCTGCGCTATGATTTTGCCTCCGAGTTTCCCCCCGGTGTCTTCGAGCAGAAGCAGAACGACCGGCTCAAGCTGGGCAAGCCGGTGCGCGACGGTGAACCTTTTGGCTTTGCCTTCGTCACGGCGGATAACTTGCCGAAGAATACCGATCTCAAGCCCGGGGATGTCCTCGTGGCGGATTTGGGGCACCGCACCTTGGGGACCGGGCCGAGCGCCGTGGACACGGACCCCGGCCTGTGGCGCTTCCGCTTGGATGACGACGCCCCGGCCCGCCGCCTGGCCAGAGGCGATCAGAAAAACTGGCTCGTTGATGTCGCCCTCAGCCGCCACGGAGTGTTCGCCCTGGATCGCATCAAATGGGATGTCGTGGACATATCGGATGATGACCCTCGTCATTTCACGGACCACCTGTTGCGGTGGGACCGGGACGGCTGGCACAAATGCACCTTCGACCAGCCCATCGTTGATGTCTGCGGGCTGGCCGCCGAACCCCTCAGCGAAGACCTCTACATCATCCAGGGAGCGAACTATCCCACCGTCGTCCTGGATCGCCAAAGCGTCCGCCGCCTCCGCCGGACCGGCCCGGACCGCTACGCCGTCGAAGTGTTCGCCAACCACTTCGGCAAAATGAGCTTCGGTGGCATCGCCTTCAGCTACGACGGCCAGAAGATGATCCTCACCGATGCGGGCAATCACGCCATCGCGATTTTGAAGCGGAAGAAGTGAACCCGCACTCCGAAATTGCCTAGCCACAAAGAACGCAAAGAGCGCAAAGAGCAGAGCCAGGATGGAGCCTGAGCCTGGGATCGTTTGCAGGCGCGGGAAAATTTCTTCTACCGCGTCTGCGGTTGCGCAGGTAGAATTTCACTGTGAATACAACCAGCACCCGCGAAGAAAACGGCGCGACGACTCCCGTCCCGGAGGCCGTCTTGGAGCGCGCGCGCGCGGCGGTGCGGGAGTATTACCCGAGTTGCTTTTGGTTTCGGCATCCCGACGCCGCGCTGGTGCAAACCGAAGAAGAAGTGCGCCTCGTCATCCACCATCTCCGCGAGTATGGCGACCACAAGGCGTGGCGCGTGGCCCAGGAACTTTGCAAATGCCTTTAACGGCCTACCAAGCTGAAGTCCTCGCCGTCATCGCTGGCAATCGGAGCGAGGAAAGTCATTTCGCGGGTGGGCTGGTGCTGAACGCCGCTTCCGACTCCGCGCGCTACAGCCACGACTTCGACATTTTCCACGAAGCCGCCGAGGAAGTGACCCGGGCCAGCGAGGCCGATGCCGCCAGCCTCCGTGCGGCGGGTTTCACCGTCGAACCGCAACGCAGCGACTGGCAGGAGCACACCACCTTTCGCAAAGCCCAAGTCTCCCGTGGCTCCGACACCGTGGACATTGATTGGGCCGCCGACTCCGCCTTTCGTTTCTTCCCCATCGAACGCGACCCGCTGCTGGGCTGGCGGCTGCACCTGTTCGACATGGCGACGAACAAAGCCCTCACCCTCTCCGCCCGCACCGTCACGCGCGATTACGTGGACATTGTCGAACTTGGAAAAATATTTCCCCTCGCCGCCATCGTCTGGGCGGCGTGCGGGAAAGACCCCGGCTTCTCCCCGCTCGCGCTGCTGGCGATGATGCGCCGCTTCGCCCGCGTGAGTCCCACGGAACTCGCCGAAATCCAAGCCCGCCAACTCGACCCGCGCGTGCTCAAGGCCGAGTGGACCGAAATGTTCGTCCTCGCCGAGGCCCAGATGACGCACCTCGCCGACACTCAGCCTGACCTGCCCATCGGCGTCGCCTTTGTGGACGCCGCCGGCCAGCCGCGCTGGCTGGGCGATGATCCCGCGCTGAAAATTCACGCGCCTTCCATTCGCGGCTGTCTCCCGCGCATCTCCGGGCTGTAGCCGCCCGCGTGCCCCGGCGCCTCGCCGGATGGAGGCACGGTGACTTCATCCTGAAACCGACCGTGGAAGAACCGTGCAGTGGGAAGCGGCGTTTTTTACCGCAGAGACGCAGAGAGGAGAAAAGTTGCCGGCGTCACCCCTCGGGGTCGTCCAAAATTTTTCGCAGCCGCTCCGCCAGGGCCGGCGGAAAGCGGGCGGGCCAGTCTTCGTCAATCAGCCCCACCGAAGCGAGGTCGCGCAGGTGCATCCGATCCTTGTCGCGAAACGCGGTCAGCTTCATCCGCACCAGCGCCT
>JAYVWQ010000392.1:0-3919 GCA_043785945.1 Akkermansia sp. | reverse complement strand
TCCTGGATGCAGACCACCGAGTCGTCCTCCTGATAGTCGCGTCCCAAGACGAGCAACGCGCGCAGCGCATACTCACCGCGAGTGGAAAGTTTCATGGCCTGAAGAATAGAATGTACAGCCGCGCAATCAAGTTTAGACTTTCCAGACAACAATCAGGCTATTTTCAGGCTGAAAATAATTTCTGCGATAGTCTATTGACTGACTGTAGTTTATACTTAAATCTCTCGGCAGTTCGAGGAACTAAACCTAAAAATGAGTGCTCTGAATGACACAAATGTAATCACGCCTGAATGGGTGGGGATTGTCGCGAAACAAGTCGAGTCCCTGAAATTCGGCGTCGTGCAAATCACCATCCACGAATCGCGCGTGGTGCAGATCGAAAAGACCGAGAAGGTGCGCCTCGACGGCGACAAGCGGAACCCGGCGCACTGAAGCTTTGCCTACCAGTCACCCTGGCGGCTCACTGACCAAACATATGCAGACCAACCGAACCATCGGAGGGAAGCGGAAGTGAAAACCAAAATGAAATTATCTCGATGGATGGTGGTCGCGGCGCTCTTGAGCGCGCAGACCGGGTACCTGCTGGCGGAGGATCAATCTGAAGAACTCCGGCAGTTGAAACAGCAGCTTCAGGCCCTGGATCAAAAAGTGAAAATTCTGGAACGCAACCGGGAGTTGGAAGGCGAGGCCGCCGAGGCCAAGGCCAAAACCATACCGACCGTGAGCCTGGGAGCGGTCGGACTGAACTTCAGTTCGCCGGACAGCAACTTCGTTTTCAAGATACGCGGTTACATTCAGTCGGATACACGCACCTACTTGAACGAGGACGTCGCGGGCAACGACAGCTTCCTGCTCCGCCGGGTCCGTCCGATTTTCGAGGGCACGGTGTTCAAGAATTTCGAGTACAAGATCATGCTCGATTTCGGGGCCAACACTTCCAGCGCCGGGAACAACATTGGCAACAACAACATGCTGCAAGACGCTTTCATCAACGTTCACTACTGGGATGAAGTGCAATTGCAAGTGGGCAAGTTCAAAGAAGAAGTGGGCCTGGAGCGTTTGCAATCGGCGACCCGGCTGTGGTTCGTGGAGCGCGGCTTCCCAACCTTGCTGGCCCCGAACCGTGACACCGGCGTGCAACTGCACGGCGACATCTGGGGCAAGACCTTGAACTATTCGGTCGGCTACTTCAACGGCGTGCCGGACGGCGGCAGTAGCGACATCGAGACCACGGACGACTACAAGGACTTGGCCGCGCGCGTCTTCTCGCAACCGTTCTTCAAGTCGGACATCGAGCCGCTGAAAAATCTCGGCCTCGGCGTCGCCGTGACGCACGGCAAGCACACCGGTCTGTTGCGCAACTACGTGACCGGCGGACAGCAGCGCTTCTTCGCCTGGCGCACGGGCGCGGGCACGGCGGCGGCCCCGAACGTGATCGCCGACGGCGATGGAGGTCGCATTGCGCCGCAGGCCTATTACTTCTGGGGACCGTTCGGCGTGTTCGGGGAGTACACCGTCTCTTCCCAAGAGGTGAAGAGCACGGCCGGTTCCGTGGTCACGCACGGCAAGTTTAACAACCGGGCCTGGCAGGTCGCCGGCTCTTACTTCCTGACCGGGGAGGAAAACTCCTGGGATGGAATCACGGTCAAGCATCCCTTCGCCCTGCACGGGGGAGGTTGGGGCGCGTGGGAAATCGTGGCCCGGATCGACGGCCTCAAACTGGACTCGGATATTTCCCCGAGCTACGCCACGGCCAGTTCCGCTCTCGAAGCAACGGAATGGGGCGTGGGACTGAACTGGCACCTGAACAAAAATGTGAAGGTCAGCGCGGACTACCTGAACACCACCTTCAAGGGCGGCGGACAGGCGATTACAGACGTGACCGCCCACGGTGAGCAGGTGATTCTCACCCGCGTCCAACTGGCCTTCTAAAATCGAAGGGAACAAAATATGAAAAACAGATTGTTGCAGAAACTGTCCTTCGTCGGGGTGCTGGTCCTGGCGGGCTTGGTTGCGACGGCTGCGCCGAAGTCCGTCACGCTCTTGAACGTATCCTACGATCCCACGCGCGAGTTTTACGCGGAATACAACACGGCTTTCGCCAAGTATTGGGAAGGCAAGACCGGGCAGAAGGTCGCCATCCAGCAATCGCACGGCGGCTCCGGCAAACAGAGCCGCTCCGTGATCGACGGCCTGCCCGCCGATGTGGTCACGCTGGCGCTGGGCTACGACATCGACGCCATCGCGGAGCGCAGCCGCCAGCTTCCGACGAACTGGCAGCAGCGCCTGCCCAACAACAGTTCGCCCTACACTTCCGTGATCGTCTTCGTGGTGCGGAAGGGCAATCCCAAGGGCATCAAGGACTGGGACGACTTGGTGAAGCCGGGTGTGGCCGTCATCACGCCGAACCCGAAGACCTCGGGGGGCGCGCGCTGGAATTACCTCGCGGCCTGGGCCTACGAACTGAACCGCACCCAGGATGAAAAGAAGGCCCGCGACTTCGTGGTGAAGCTTTTCAAGAACGTGCCCGTGCTCGACACCGGCGCGCGCGGCGCGACCACGACCTTCGTGCAGCGCGGCATCGGCGACGTGCTCATCTCGTGGGAGAACGAGGCGCATCTGGCCGTGAAGGAATACGGCGCGGACAAGGTGGAGGTGGTGAATCCGTCGTTGAGCATCCTGGCCGAGCCGCCCGTGACCGTGGTGGACCGGGTCGCGCGCAAAAAGGGGAACGAAGCCGTGGCCCAGGCCTATCTCGAACACCTCTACAGCGACGAGGGCCAGGAGATCGCGGCCAAAAATTTCTATCGCCCGCGCAATGAAGTCATCGCGAAGAAATACGCGCAACAGTTGCCGGCCTTGAAGCTCATCACCATTGATGAAGTCTTCGGCGGCTGGTCGAAAGCGCAGAAGAAACACTTCTCCGATGGCGGCGTATTCGATGAAATCCAACGCAGCAGCCGATGAAGCAGCTCAAGTCATCGCTCGGCGATTTGCGCCGACTCTTTGCCCGCACCATCAGTCTGCGCGACATCGCGGAGCCGCTCGCTTCGTTCGACCACACGCAACCGGCATCCGAGGTGCGCGCGTTCATGGAGCAGCGGGAGTTTGACGTGGTGGGCGTGCGCGAAGCAGGCGTGGTCACGGGCTACGTCACGCGCGCGGAACTGGCGGACGGAATCATCGGCGCGCAACGCCATGCCTTCGGACCGGGCGAGGCGGTGGCGGACAGCGAACCATTGCTTGCGGCGTTCGCGGCGCTGCGGGAGCGCAAGCAAGTGTTCATCACCGTGCTCGGCCACGTCGGCGGCATCGTGGCGCGCGGTGATTTGCAGAAGGCTCCGGTGCGCCTCTGGCTATTCGGTCTCGTTTCGCTGCTGGAGATGCAGACGCTCCGCGTGGTGCGCGAGCGTTATCCCGGTGACGCCTGGGAAACCCTGCTGACCGAAGAGCGCGTCGAGGGCGCGCGCCGCGTCTTTGCGGAACGCCGCCGGCGCCACGAGGAAAATGATCTGCCGGACTGTCTGCAACTCGGCGACAAGGGAACCATTCTGATGAAGGACGACGAACTGTTCGCGTTGAGCGGCTTCCCCTCCAAGCGCGCGTTGGAAACTTTTTTCAAGGACGTGGGCACGCTGCGCAACGCATTGGCCCACGCGAACGACATACTGCATGGACGCTGGCCGGCGCTCGTGGAACTGGTCACCGATCTGGAGTTGCTTCTGGAAAGACTTGAAGGCGCGGTGCTGACGCCCGCGCTGGAAGGACGGAAGTGAAGACTTTCATCAGGCGTCTTTTGCCAGCACCGCCATGCTGCCGTTCGCGCGCTTTCAAAGCGGCGCTAAAGCCACCGCACTCCAAACGCTGGCGCGAAGCACCAGACGCCTTGACCAGCGCGAAGCGTTTGGAGTGCGGTGGC
>JAYVWQ010000391.1:0-4136 GCA_043785945.1 Akkermansia sp. | reverse complement strand
CGTCATGTCGTCCCGCTTTGTGGCTGGTGGCGATGGCGTGGGTCACGAACTCCTTCGCCCCTTGCACAGCCCGCGCCAGGGTTTCTCCCTGCGCGAGAGCGGCGGTGATGGCGGCGGAATAAGTGCAGCCCGTCCCATGCGTGTGGACTCCCCGCACGCGCGGACTGCTCAGCAAGAGTTCCGTCGTGCCATCGAAGAAAAAGTCGATGGCCTCTCTCGTGGTGGCGAGATGCCCGCCTTTCACCAGCACGGCGCAGCCGAAGCGTTCGTGCAGAGTGTGGGCGGCCCCGCGCAATTCTTCCGGCTCACGAATGCGGAGGCCCAGCAGCGCCTCCGCCTCGGGCACATTCGGCGTGAGGAGCGTGGCGAGGGGCAGAAGTTTTTCCGTGAGCGCACGGCGGGCGTCGGGGCGGAGCAGGGCGGCCCCGCTGGTGGCAATCATCACGGGATCAACGACGAGCGGGCAGGGCCGGTCGCGAAACGCGCGCGCCACTTCTCGGATGATCGCGGCGGAGAAGAGCATTCCGGTCTTGGCCGCGCGCGGCGGCAGTTCGCTGAACACGGCTTCGAGCTGGGCGCGAATGATGCGCGGCGAGCACGTCTCCACGCTGCTGACGCGTTTGGGATTCTGCGCCGTGATGCAAGTCACCACGCTGGTGCCATGCACGCCCAGCGCGGCGAACGTCTTCAAGTCCGCCTGCAAGCCCGCGCCGCCGCCGCTGTCCGAGCCGGCGATGGTGAGGGCGATTTTGATTCTCTTCCGCACGAGTTGATTCAAACACGGATGGGCTGGGAGGGACATGGAACATTCCACAGCATCTCCCAAATGGGTGGGAACCAAAGCCCCCCCACCCGCCACTCACCGTTGCAGCGCCGCCGGCGCGGGGAACGAAACGGTGACGCGCGTTTCCTCGCCGGGCGTGCTCACGATGCTGAAGCGTCCGCCGTTCAACTCGGTGAGCCGCTTGGCGATGGCGAGTCCGAGTCCCGCGCCCTGCTGCTCGTATTTCTCGCGCTCGAACTGCACGTGCGGCCCGACTTTCGCAATTTGCTCCGTCGTCAGGCCGCGGCCTGCGTTGATGATGTGGATCGAGAAGGTGTGATCCATCGCGCCGGCGAGGATGCGGATGGGTGTGCCGGGTGACGAAAACTTGCAGGCATTATCCACCAGTTCCTCGATGATCTTTTGCAGGTTGTCGGCCACGACGGGCAGGGTGCGCGGGCGCAGGTCGAGTTGCAGGTCGCCGTCCCGGTGGAAACGCGTCGCGACCGCGTGCGCGGCGGTGGTGATGATGGGGCCGGCGGCCGTGGCGCTGGCACTGGCATGAGCCAGCGAAGTCTTGGCATCCCGGGCCATCAGTTCGGTCTGGGCGTAGATGAGGAAATTCTCGATCAGGCGATGCAGACGGCTGGCGGAGTCGTGGATGTAGATGGCGGACTCCAACACTTCCGCCGGCGACATGGTGTTGTGATCATCAATGAGAATGGAGGCCAGCCCGATGATGCCGTTAAGCGGCGTGCGTAATTCATGCGGCAGCGTCAGCGTCATGCGGCCGCGCAGTTCGTCGAGCTTCTTCTCCGAGGTGCGCTCCAACTCGGCCATCTTTTCCAGACGCGCATTGACGGCGGCGAGCAGTTCGGACGGCGTGAAAGGCTTGGTCAGATAATCATCCGCGCCCATTTCCATGCCGCGCCGCACGCTCGGGCGCTCGACTGCGCCGGAGAGAAACATGAAGGGAATGGTGGCGGTGCTCTCGTTCTGACGGAGTTGTTCGAGGGTGCCGAAGCCGTCGAGCTTAGGCATGTGGACGTCGCAGATGATGAGGTCGGGCAGGTGTTCTATGGCCATGACCACGCCGCGCTCGCCATCTTCAGCCATGAGCGGCTGGAACCCGAACATGTCGAGGGTTTCCCCGATGATCAGGCGGATGTCGGACGAGTCGTCAATGACGAGAACTTTCTTCATGTGCGTGGAGCGAGCCTAGAGCGACGCGGTCGGTAGTGACAAACGATCTGTGGGCGCGGAGCGATTTTTTTTGGAGCCAGGAAGCGAGGGCGCATGAAACGTCGGCACTCGGAGCAAGCAGTTTTCCTCGTCACGAAAACTGCCGCTGCCTAACGTCGGCCGATGCTTGCGGAAAAACGATGGTCCACCATGTCGCTGGCTCAATGGGGTGCTTTGATCCTGTTGAGCATGTGCGGCGGCATGTTGCTGGCCGGAATTATCACGCACCTGCTGGGCGAAGGATTGAGTGCGGCGCAGCAAACCCTCGTCATGGTCGCCTGCTCCATGCTGGGCTTTCAAGGCGCGACCGTGCTTTGGACCCATGTCTTGTTGCATCAAAACGAGACGAACTGGAGCGAGGCGTTTGGCCTGAACTGCACGAGCATTCCCCGAAGTGCGGGCGAGGCGCTGTTGGCCTTGCCGATTTTGGTGCTGGGCGTGCTGGGGCTGGGCAAGGTTTCCGAGTGGGGTCTGCTCGAACTTCACGGTTGGCTCCACTGGAGCTGGCTCAAGCCGGCCGTGCAGCCGGCCGTGCAACTGCTCATGGAGTCGCAGTCGGTCGCGCTCACGGTGGTGCAGGGGCTGGTGGCTGTGGTGCTCGCGCCGGTCGGGGAGGAGATTTTATTTCGAGGTGTGCTCTACACGGCCCTCCGGCAGCGTGGCCATCGCCGGGTTGGCCTGTGGGTGACGGCGGTGCTGTTCGCGTCGATTCATTTTTATCCGATGGGCTTTCTGCCCCTGATTTTTCTGTCCGTCGTGCAAGTCGTCATTTACGAGCGGACGCAAAGTTTGTTCGCCCCCATCTTCCTGCACGCGCTTTTCAACACTGCGAATTTTATCCTCATTGTCGCCCACCCCAAATGGGCCGAGGAACTGATCAAGCCATGAACGAACTGGAACTCATCGCCCGGCTGCTGCCCGGCCTGCCGCGCAACAATGCCGTGGTCGTGGCGGCGGGTGACGATTGCGCGGTGCTCGATCTCGGCGGGCCGGAGCAAATCCTGTTCAAGACCGATGCCGTGGTCGAAGGGGTGCATTTCACCGCCCAGACGCCGCCGGAAAAAGTCGGGCGCAAGGCGCTGGCACGCTGCCTGAGTGACATCGCGGCCATGGGCGGCAAGGCCAATTCGGCTCTCGTCACGCTGGCCCTGCCGCAGGATTTTGATCCCTCCCGCATCGAGAGCATCTACGCGGGGCTGAACGCGCTGGCGGCGGAGCATGGCGTGGCCATCGTGGGCGGCGAGACGACGACGAATCCTGAGCGGGTGCTGATCTCCATCGCATTGCTCGGGACGGTGGAGCAGGGCCGGGCGGTGCTGCGCTCCGGCGCCAAAGTAGGCGACGCGATTTTTGTCTCTGGTCAACTGGGCGGCTCCATTCACGGACGGCATCTGGACTTCGAGCCGCGTTTGCCGGAGGCGCGCTGGCTGGTGAAACATTTTTACCCCCACGCCATGATCGACCTGAGCGACGGGCTGGCGGGTGATTTGCGCCACATTCTCACGGCCAGCCAGGTCGGTGCAGAATTGCTCGGCAGCACCATTCCCATCGCGCGCGCGGCCAGGCTGGCGGCGCGCGCGGAGTCATCGGCCAAGCCGGCGCTCCTGGCTGCGCTGACCGACGGCGAGGATTTTGAATTGCTCTTCACCCTCGCCAGTCGGCAGGCCGTGCCGCTGACGGATGCGTGGAGGCAACAGTTCCCCGATGTGCCGCTCACCTGCATCGGGCGCATCACGGCGCAACCGGGTTTGCGCCTGCACGACAAAGGCGGCGTCCGGGTTTTACACGCTCATGGCTACACTCATTTCGAAAAGCCCTGAGGAAACCTTCGCCCTCGGCGAAAAGTGGGGACGCGCCGCGCAGCGCGGCTGGGTCATTGGCTTGAGCGGTGATCTCGGCGCGGGCAAGACGCAACTGGTCAAGGGGCTGGCCCATGGACTCGGCGTGGCGGCGCGTGTCCATTCGCCGACCTTCGCACTTCTCAACGAATACGGCGGCGGGCGGCTGCGTTTGTTCCATCTCGATCTCTACCGGCTGAACAGTCGCGAGGAAGTCTTCGGCGCGGGATTGGAAGAGTATTTGGTGAATCCTGATGGGGTCGCGGTGGTGGAGTGGATCGAGCGGTGGGCAG
>JAYVWQ010000390.1:0-3066 GCA_043785945.1 Akkermansia sp. | reverse complement strand
CGCCGCACGCAGGCCCACACCGTTCGTGATTGAGACGATGCCGCCCTGCGCGTCCGTCGCCCGCGCCGTGAAAGTGTGCGGGCCGGTGGTGTTGAAAGAATTGGTGACCGCGAGGGCGCTGCCCGCACCGCTCGCGATCACCGCGCCGTCGCGCAAAATTTCCAGCGTTTGAATCGTGCCGTCCGGATCGTAGGCCGCGGCCTGCACCACGATGGGCGCGTTGGTCAGGAAGGTCGCACCCGCCGTCGGCTGCGTCAGCGTCACGACGGGGAGCTGGTTGCCCAGCGGGGAATTCGCCAGCAGTTCCAGGGCAAAGCTGAGGTCCGAGCTGCCTACGGTCGCCTGATGCACTTCGACCGCGATGAGATTGGTGCCGGACTGGAAAAAAGCCGGCGGCACGGCTTGCAGATAAAACGTGGATTCCTCCGGCGCATCCAGCGCCGTCAACGCCAGGTTGTTCGCGGTGATCAGACCCTCCGGCATGTTTTGGCGGAAGGCCTCCACGCCGTTCACATAAACCACCGCGCCGTCATCGCGCAGCAGGCGGGCGGCGAAATTGGTCAGTGCGCCAAGATTCGTGATGGCAAAGCGGCTGCGAAAATAAGTGGTGCGATAACGCGCGTTCGAGGGACCGCCGCTGATGACCGTGCTTTCATCGCCGTCGCCGAAACCGAGCTGCGCCGGGCCGGAGTTCCAGAGGTTGTCGTCGAAATCAGGCGCGCGCCAAGCTGTGCCGAGATTTGTGCCCGTGTCGAGATACCGCCACGAGGCGCCCGTGGCCACCAGCGTCTGCGCCGCGCGCACTGGCAGCAGGAGCCCGAAGACGAGCCACACCATCAGCAGGCGCGGGAAGAAAATGGCCGGAGACATAAAGGGTTGTTTCGGAGTTTTTGGACGGATGAAGCATAGGTTTTTTCCATGCTCCCGCAAGCATGGTTTTAGAGCCGGTCTGAATAACCTAAGGCCCGGCGCGGAGCGCGGGCGTCTCGCCCGCGTGTTGCCCTGTCCAGCGGGGCGCGGCGGGCGGACGAGACGTCCGTGCTCCGTTTTTTTCAGACAGGCTTTTAGGCCGGATCGCGGCCCGCCGCCGTCAGACAACATTGAACCTTGAACTTTGAACTTTGAACTTTGAACCTTCGCCGCATGGAACAACCCGACCCGCTTCGCGAACTTTTCCGCAGGCCGCAGGCGCTCAATCAGCGCCTCGGCGGGCCGACCGACGACTCGAAACACAGTTGAATCCGCCCCGGCCCGAGAAAGCAGAACTGTCGCCATGAAAGCCCGCACCAAAAAATCCCGATCCTGGCAGCACGACATCAAGGACATCCTAATCACCGAGGGCCAAATCGCGCTGCGGGTGCGCCAGCTCACGCGCCAGTTGGAAATGGATTTCGCCGGACGCGATCTGGTCATTGTCTCGCTGCTCAGTGGCACGGTCATGTTTCTCGCCGATCTGGTACGCCACCTTTCGCTGCCCCTGCGGCTGGATTTCATGGGCGTGTCCAGCTACGGCGCGGGCACGGAATCCGGCGAACTCGTTTTCACCAAGCAGCTCCGCCTCGACGTGCGCGGGCGTGACGTGCTGGTGGTGGATGACATTCTCGACACGGGCCGCACCATGAAGCGCGTGGTCGCCCTGCTGCGCGGTCACCAGCCCCGCCGCATCAAGGTCTGTGTGCTGCTGGAGAAGAAGGCCCGGCGCGTGGAGAAGGTGCGCGCCGATTATGTGGGCTTCCAGATTCCCGACCTCTTCGTGGTCGGCTACGGACTCGACTTCGCCGAGCGTTACCGGAACCTGCCCTTCGTCGGGGTGCTGCATCCCGAGGCGTATCAAACCGCCGAACCCGCGAAGCCAACCCAGCCGGCTCGCGCCAAGAAAAAGAAAGCGTGAACGCCGCCTCGGGCCAGCGGGCCGGTGGCCCGCCTCTGATCGAACTGCGCGGCGTGGACGTGGCGCGGGGTGGGGCTACCGTTCTGCGCGACTTGAACTGGACCTTGCGCGCGGGCGAACACTGGCTGGTGCGCGGTGCGAATGGCTCCGGCAAAAGCACCTTTCTCCGACTGCTGCGCGGCGAAGTATGGCCCGCACCCCCACGCGGCGAACGCCTTTACTACTTCGACGGTGGCACCCAGACCACGGCCATCGAGGTGCGCCATCACATCGCGCTGGTCTCGCCTGAAATTCAGGAGCGTTACCTGCAACAGGAGTGGCGTATGACCGGGCGCGATGTCATCCACACCGGCTTCGCGCAGACCGACATGCTCTATGTGCGGTTGACCCGCGCGCAGAAAGCACACACTGAAAAGCTCGCGCGCCAGCTCCGCATCACCAACCTGCTCGACCGCGACATGCAGACGCTTTCCACCGGCGAGCTGCGCAAAATTCTCGTGGCCCGCGCCGTGGTCGGTGCGCCCAGGCTGTTGCTGCTCGATGAAGTATGCGACGGGCTGGATGCGAAGTTCCGCCGCGAGCTGCTGCGGATGATCGAAGGGATCGCGAAGCGCGGCACACAGATCATTTACACCACGCACCGGCCGGATGAGGCGCTGTCGGTCATCACGCATGAGGTGGAGTTTGCCGACGGGCGGATGGAGCGCGGACATCCTGTCCGCCCGTTGCGGCGGAGCACCGGCGTACCGGCCGATCCGACGAAGGTGAAGAAGCGAACACGCGGACAAGATGTCCGCGCTCCGGGCCAGCGGGACGCTGGCGGCACGTTCATCACCGTCCAAAACGCCGACGTGTTCCTCGACCGGACCCCGGTGTTGCGCGGCATCCACTGGCAGTGGCGGCGCGGCGAACATTGGGTCGTGCTGGGCGCGAATGGCGCGGGCAAGACGACCTTTCTCAAACTCATCGCCAGCGATCTGTATCCGGCTTTTGGCGCGCGGGTCAGCCGCTTTGAATTCACGGCGGATAACACCATCTGGGATTTGCGCGCGCGCATCGGCTGCGTTTCGCCGCTCTTGCAAGCGCATTACCGCGAGCAGCTCACCGCCGAACAGGTGGTGGCGTCCGGCTTTTTCTCCAGCGTGGGTTTGATGGACCAGCCGACGCCGACCCAG
>JAYVWQ010000389.1:0-6553 GCA_043785945.1 Akkermansia sp. | reverse complement strand
GCGGGTGGACAGGTCGTGGCCGCTGCGGCTCTGGAGAGCCGCGCGCCATTACGGTGCGGGTGTCCAGTTGCGCCCGGGCAAACTTTTCTGCGCACATTTGCGTTGCGCGATAAAGCCACGGCTCTAATCTCAAGCCGTCTAAGTTCAGTCATTCCAAATCCACGGCATGAAACCTGAAAAACCCAAATCGGCTAAAGCACCGTCAAAACTGACGCTCATCAGCGCCAAGGAAAACCCTCCCCTCAAATCATTGGCCAAGCCCGCGCCGCCCAAGCGCGCGCTCGCGAAGCCGGCTGCGGCGAAAGCACCGCCCCCTCCGCCCCCCATCAAATCACCTGCGAAGACACCCCCAGCGGCCCAAATTAAAGCCACCCCCAAGAAGTCAGCCGTGGCCAAAACGGTGGCGACGATCAAGGCTGCGGTATCCGCCCTCACCAAGCGCGCGCCTGCCAAAAAAGTAGCGGCTAAAAAACCTCCGGCCAATCCCTTCGCCAAAGTTGCCACCCCAGCCCTGGCCGCCAGCACGCCAGCCAAAGCGCCAACGAAAGCCGCCTCCAAATTTTCCGCGCCCGCGCCGCTCGTCATCCCCGCCATCCTGCTGGAAGGCGACGCGCCCGCGCCGCCCCGTCACAGCGGGCCGGGCGAGCGTTATGCCATCGGTGGAGCCGAGCCGGTCATCCAATCCGACTCCGGCGAATTGCCCGAAGCCTACGGCACGCAGCGGCTGCTCCTCGTGGCGCGCGATCCCCACTGGCTCTACGCGCATTGGGACATGACGAGCGAGCAGTTGCGCAAGCACAACACCGCCTCGCGCGATGGACATCTCGTGCTGCGCGTTTTCTGCGGCGACGTTTCCGGAGCGCCCGTGGTCGAGCAGCATGTTCACCCGGAGTCGCGCAACTGGTTCATCCATGTCGGGCGCGGGGCCACGAAGTACGTCGCGCTGCTTGGCTCCTATCATCGCAAGGGCGCATGGGCCACCGTCGCCACCTCCGACGCCACGCTTACTCCGCCGGATGTGCTTTCCGACGACACGTCGGTGCGTTTTGAAACCATCCCCGTCGAGGTGCCGTTCAAGCAGTTGCTCGAACTGGTCAAGGGCGCGGTCGCCGAACACACGCCGCTCATGGAGGTGATTCAGCAGTTGCGCGCCGCCGGTCACACCGCGCTGCCTGGGCTGGAAAGTTTTGTCTCCGTCCTGGCCGCACCCGCTGGCTCCCGTCCGGCCGCGCACTGGACGCCGGAACAGGAACGCGCCCTCGCCGCCATCATCAACATCGACGAGGTGCGCCGCGTGTGGATGGGTTCCCTCGAAATCACCGAACTCATCCGCCGCTCGCTGGAAAAGGAACTCTCCTCGCAATCCGCCGCCGCCTTCGCGCGCGGCGAGCAATCCGGCGCGGCGTCATGGCCCGGGGGCATCACCAGCGTGTCCAGCCCGTTTGGCGGCGAAGGGCAGCGCAAGGGGTTCTGGTTCAACGTCAATGCCGAGCTGATCATCTACGGCGCGACCGAGCCGGATGCGGCGGTGACCATTGGCGGGCGCAAGATTCAACTCCGCCGCGACGGCACGTTCAGCTTCCGCTTCGCGCTGCCGGATGGGGATTACGAACTGCCCGTGCAGGCCACCTCCGCCGACGGCTCCGACTCGCGCCGGGCCGAGCTGGAATTCCGCCGCGCCACCCAGTATCGAGGCGACGTGGACCAGCATCCGCAGGACAAGAAGTTAAAGACACCGAAGGTGGAGAATGTGGGGTAGGCTTGAAATTGATTCTTCAGACGCCATGCCAGAATCGAACCTCAAGAATTGCATTCACTGTGGGCATAAAGTAAGTCGCTCCAGCTGGAGCTTGTCCCGCTTGTCATCAAGCGGCTCACGGAGAGCTTTGTTTCTTTTGTGGAAATGAGACGCCGAGGGAATACATGGCCGATTGCACGGGGGGAGCGTCGATCTGACGCGTCCACCGTAACGAGATTTTTTTTGCGAACCATGTATCCAGCGGATTTTCACACCACCACCAAACCAACGATGCCCTGATTGTGGCACCCCGCTTCCAACCAGAACTGGTGCAGAGATTCTTGGCTTTAGCTTTCCAAACAATCCTGACGCGTATCACGTTCGTTGTGATTGTCAGAATTGTGGATGTCCTCGGCCAGATGGTGAAAACTATGAAAAATGTAGCATCTGCGGATTGCGGATTTTTTCTTTTCAACGTGCGGTTCGCTACCGCGAGTTGATAGACAGAAAGCGACATGATTTTTGTAAGATTCCGCGACTGCCAGGGGGTTGCCTCGGAATCCTGTTTGTTGGACTAGCTATTACTGAGACTTTTACAATGCACAATAGAGTGACACCGAATCACAAAGGGATGTGGGATTGTTTCCAACAGGCGGCGATGATTCTGGGGCGGCGGCGCAGCCGGCGCAGGGCGGCGGTGGCGTGGTGGCTCAGTTCGTGGAGTTGGCTCACCAGCAGGTGGCCCAGTTCATGTTCCTTAAGGTGGCCCCAAAGGTATTCCACCGGGTTGAGTTCCGGCGCGTAGGCCGGGAGGCGTTCGATCACCAGCCGACCCACGGTCGCCGTCACCAAGTCCCGCCACAATCGCGCTGCGGTGAATCGGCGCTCCATCCCAGATGACCAGCAACTTGCCGGGCAGGTGCCGGAGCAGAACTTCCAGAAACTCGATCACCTGCGGGGAACGGATGCTGCCGGGATGCATCCGAAAGAGGAACCCTTTCCAACTCAGGCCCGCAATCAGGGAGAGGCGCTGCCAGTTGAACGTTTCCTGGAGCACGGGGTCTGGCCTTTGCGGCCCCAAGTTCGCACCCGGTGCGGGCGGGTGCTCAGGCCGCTTTCATCAATGAAGACAATGGTCCGGGCCGCACGACGGGCTTTTTTAAAGGCGGGCCAGCGGTGGCGCTGCCAGCGCCGGATCTCCGGCTCGTTCCGTTCGAGGGCCCGCCGGGAGGGTTGCTGGCAACTGAAGCCCAGACGCTCCAGCAGATGCCAGACATGGCCGGGATGATACTTCACCCCGCACTGGTCCTCGATCAGCCGGGCGATGCGGGGCAGCGTTCAGACTTCCGTGGCATGGCCGGCGGCCCCGGCCCCGTCGAGCACCGCTTGGGCAATCGCGTCCGCCTGCGCCGCCGTGATCCGGCTCTTCGGGCCGGCGGATCCTTTGCTCGCCAGGCCCGGCTTGCCGTCCTGCTGCCACTGCCGCCGCCAGACGGCGGGCAATCTCGCTGTTGGACAGTTCCGCTTGGAACAGCTTCACCGCTTTGAGCCGCCGCTTCTCCATCGCTCCATGATCGCGTTGCTTGGACATGGCCCCAGCCTGCCCACACCCGGCCCGCTTGTCTCTCTACTAGACGAGTCTCAGTAATTGGGTTCCCTCCGGGAGCGACAGTCGAGATGCCTTCGCGCAGCCAGTTTCTTCTTTCCACCCGCCGTGCTTTGGCAATGATGCGCGCCTGATTTTTGGCCTGCGGGCCAGCAACCAAGACTATGAAAATTGTTCTCGCATACTCGGGCGGCCTCGACACTTCGGTGCTGCTTTCCTGGATCAAAGACACCTACGGCAACGCCGAAATGATCGCCTTCTGCGCCAACATCGGGCAGGAGGAGGAGCTGAAGGGTCTCAGCCAGAAGGCCAAAAAAACCGGCGCGTCGAAAATCTACATCGACGATTTGCAGGAAGAGTTCGCACGCGACTTCATCTACCCGATCATTCGCGCCGGGGCCATTTACGAGGGGCAATACTTCCTTGGCACCAGCATCGCCCGCCCGCTCATCGCCAAGCGCATGGTTGAGATCGCCAAGGCGGAAGGAGCGGATGCCATCGCGCACGGAGCCACGGGCAAGGGCAACGATCAGGTGCGCTTCGAGTTGACCACCGCCGCGCTCGCGCCGGATCTGCAAATCATCGCCCCGTGGCGCGACGAACGGTTCCGCAAGGATTTCCCCGGACGCCAGGAGATGATCGACTACTGCGCAGCCAAGAAAATTCCCGTGCAGGCCAGCGCGAAGAAGCCCTACTCGATGGACCGCAACCTCCTGCACATCTCCTACGAGGCGGGCATTCTGGAAGACCCGTGGTTTGACGCCTCGCACGTTTCGAACCGCGACAAATTCACCACCCTCTCCGTGCTGCCCGAGGACGCTCCGGACAAGCCGAAGGAAGTCACGCTCGATTTCATCAGGGGTGATTGCGTGGCGGTGAACGGCCGCACCCTGACGCCGCTGGCCGTGATGAAGCTGCTCAACAAACTGGGTGGCAAACATGGCGTGGGCCGCGTGGACATGGTGGAGAACCGCTATGTGGGCATGAAGAGCCGCGGCGTCTATGAAACGCCCGGCGGCGCGATTCTCCAGTTCGCGCACCGGCAGATCGAGTCGCTCACCATGGACCGCGAGGTCATGCACACGCGCGATTCCCTCATCCCGAAATACGCCGAACTGGTCTATTACGGCTACTGGTATGCGCCCGAGCGCCTGGCATTGCAGGCTTACGTCGAGGAGTCACAGAAGCACGTCACCGGCACCGTGCGGGTGAAGCTCTACAAGGGGAACATCTACGTCACCGGTCGCAAGTCACCCGTAAGCCTCTACAATCCGCACATCGCTACGATGGAGGCGGACCCGACCAAGGCTTACAATCAGGACGACGCCACAGGGTTCATCCGGCTGAACGGCCTGCGCCTGCGGGTCGCGGCCCAAGTCCACGCAGCGGCGAAGAAGACGAAAAGAAAGTAAGGTGCGCCGGAGTTTTCAAGTGCCGCGTTCCTTCGGGAGCGCGGTTTTTTTGGAAGAACCTTAAACGCGCATCCGCCGCAGGAAGAGCCGGGCGAAGATTATCCCCGCGATCAACCCGCCCAGATGCGCCGCGTGCGCCACATGCGCGCCAAGCAGTCGGTTCGGAAACATGATGCCCACGACGGTGATGACCGCCGCCACGGTGAGCATTCGGTTCGCCGTCATGCGAATCGGAATGACTAGGAACAGGAGCAGCGTCAGTCGCGTCTCGGGAAACAACTGGGTGAAGGCTGCGACCAGACCGAACACGCCGGCGGAGGCCCCCACGACCGGCCCACCGAAGCGGAGGTCGGAAAACATGCTGCCGACCACCTGGAGCACGCCGCCCGCGATCCCGCTCACGAGGTAAAGCGTGGCCAGCCTTGATTTGCCCATGGTCGCTTCCAACGGCGGGCCGAAGACAAAAATGCCCCAGCAGTTCAGCAGCAGATGCAGCCAGCCCGCGTGCAAAAATTGAAACGTGATCAACTGCCAGAAGTAACCGTGCTGCAAGCCGCGCCGACTCAACGCTCCATACTTCTCCAGAGGAAAATTGGTGCGAGCCTCGATCCAAATCTCCAAAAGAAACACCACCACATTCAGCGCGATGAGCGCAGTGGTAAAGGGCGGGAAACGCCGCCGCCAGGTGGAAGTGTCGTTGCTGAATCCGTCAGGCACGCGCGGAACTTAGGGACGCGCGCCCCCCGTATCAAAAACTATCTCACGAGACCGTGCGCCGCGATCTGCGGCGCCTCTTCCCCGCCGCTCACGACTAGGCACCGCATCTCGGGACGCTGACCGATCAACACGGGCATCAATTCCGGGGCCGTGAGCAACGCGGTGGAAAGGGCGTCCGTCTCGGTGGCCGAGCGCAGCACTACGGCGCTGAGTCGCGCGTGTTCGGCGGGCCGGCCGCTGCGCGGGTCGATGATGTGCCCGTAGCTTTTTCCGCCCGCGCGAAAGGCCCGGCCCCACACCGCCGAGACGGACAAGGACTCGTCTTCCAATTCCACCACGGCGACCGGCGGCGCGGCTGATTCGTTCGTGGGCGAGGTCACGGCGATTTTCCAGTGCGCGCCGTCCGGGAGCCGCCCCAGGGCAAAGGCCGTGCTGGTGCCGCCGTGGATCAGCGCGCTCGTCACGCCGGCTGCGCGCAACAATTCTGCCGCGCGATCCACAGCGTAGCCTTTGCCAATCGCGCCGAAGTCCAGCATCACGCCGGGCCGGGTGAAGCGAACGGTGAGCAGGTCGTCGTTGAGTTCGACGAGGTGCATGCCCACCAGCGCGCGCGCCTCCGCCACGGCGGACTCCTCCGGCAGAGCGCCGGTGCCGCCCATGAAACCCCAGCAGCGCACCAACGGCGCGACCGTGATGTCGAAAGCTCCTTGCGTGGCTTGAGAAAGTTCCCGGGCCTGCTCGATCAAACGGAACAAGCCGGGCGTGACCCGCACGGCGCGTTCGTGGGCGTGGGCGTTCAGCCGTGCCACTTCGCTGCCGGGACGGTAGAGGCTCAGTTGCGCTTCGAGGCGATCGATCTCATCCAGCGCCTCCTCGCCGGCGGCGCGCAGCGCGGAAGGATCGCTGCCGTGCAGGACGATCTCGAAGCGCGTCGCCATGGCGTGACGCGCGACCAGTGTGGGATGGGTGGAACTCACGGCGTTGTTCTAGAGCCTGTCATGCACTTTGTTCAAGCGGGCGTGTGAGAAATAAAGCTGTACGAACGGGGCACTTACGGGCATCAAGCTCGGGATGGCGAAA
>JAYVWQ010000388.1:0-1841 GCA_043785945.1 Akkermansia sp. | reverse complement strand
GTCCACATCTACAGCTACCGCTTCACGCGTTTCGAGGAGCCGTACGGCACGTTCCGCGTGGGCTGCACCAAGGGCACCTACGTGCGCTCGCTGGTGCATGACCTTGGGCAGAAGCTGGGCTGCGGCGCGCATCTGAAAAATTTGCGCCGCCTGGATTCGGGGAAATTTTCCGTGAACGACGCCGCTGACTACGAAGCCATCCTCGGGTGGTCGCCGGAAGAATTGCAAAAGCACGTCATCCCCTTCTTCCAACTGGTGCGGGCCGAATAGCCCCCGGCCATGCAGACGTTCCTCAGCGCCGATCAGTTCCGCAGCGATGGACGCAAGGTCTCGCTGGCCATCGGCATGTTCGATGGCGTCCACCTCGGTCATCAACAGGTCATCCGCCAGGCCGTAACCGACGCCGCGCAGCATGAAGGCGTGGCCGTGGCCGTCACCTTCGACCAGCATCCCAGCCGCATCGTGGCACCGGACCGCGTGCCGCCCCTGCTCTACGCACCCTCGCAGAAGATGCGCGCGCTCGCCGCGCTGGGCGTGGATGCGCTGCTGGTGATTCCCTTCACTCAGGAATTTGCCGCGCAGCCGGGCGACATTTTTATCCGCACTCTCGCGGAAAAACTCCGTCCCCTGCATAGCATCTGCGTGGGCAGCTCATTCGTCTTTGGTCACAAGCGCAGCGGCAACGTCGCGCTCCTCCAGCAACTCGGACGCGAACTGGCGTTCGCCGTGCATGGCCTCGCCGCCGTGGCGCTGGACGGCCAGAAGGTCAGCAGCACCCGCCTGCGCGAGACGATTCGAACGGGGGATTTCGCCACCGCGGCGCAGATGCTGGGCCGCGAATACGCCCTCTGCGGGCCGGTTGTGACCGGCGACCGGATGGGCCGCCAGTTGGGTTTCCCCACGGCGAATCTCGATCCCGAGGGCCGGCTCGTGCCGCCGCACGGCGTGTATGCCGCGCACGCTTTCGTCGCGGGCCGAAGGCACCGCGCCGCCCTCAACATTGGAGTGCGCCCCACGCTGGGACAGCCCATGCCTCACTTGCGCATCGAGGCGCACCTGTTGGATTTCGAGGGCGATCTTTACGGACAGGAGATGGAACTGACCTTTGTGAAAAAGCTGCGCGACGAGATTAAGTTCCCCTCCGTCGAAGCCCTGCGCCAGCAAATCGATCTCGACCTCAAAGCGACCCGAGCCAGTTTTTAAGCGAAGCAGAAGTTGTCTCGCGAAGCGGACGAAGGAGGCGAAGGAAATGAAGGAAACGAAGCGGATGGGGAGGGAAATCACATTCGCCCTTCTGTGATTTTTCAGCGGGTCAAAATGATTTCTTCCTCTTCCCTCGCTTCACGGCCTTCTCGGAACTCGGGGAAATTTCAGCCGCAGGATTACAACTTGGGCGGCGCGTTGGTGGCGGGCGTCTCTTTGCGTTCGAGGCTTTTTAGGATGCGCTCCTTGGTCACGCTGTACATCTGGTTGGTGACTTGATTTAATTCACGCCGCGCCGCCGCATAATCACCGGTCGTCCGATGCCAGCGCGCGAAGTGGACATGCACGCCTTCGCGCTCGATGTCATCGCGCGCAATTTTCAGCGCCTCGTTCCACGCGCGGAAAGCCTCCGCCGCGCGCGGCGGCTGAATGCCGTAATAGGTTTGAGCCAGGTCGGTGGCGAGTGGGAAATTCTCCGGGTCGAGCGCGAGAGCCTGGCGGTAGAGACCCATGGCCTTGTCGAAGACCTGCTGCTCGGTGATGCGGAAGTGGTTCGTGGCATCCCAGCGGAAGAGATAAACGGTGGTGGCAAAGTTCTGATAATAGACCGGCTCCTTGGGATTCAACTCGATGGCTTT
>JAYVWQ010000387.1:0-1613 GCA_043785945.1 Akkermansia sp. | reverse complement strand
CAGGACAAAAGAATGAATCGTCCGCACCAAAGAATTGGAGCGATCAGCAACGCACATGTCGGAGCCGATTTTGAAAAGGACGCCTTGAGTTACTTCGCGAAGAAAGGCATCGCTCTCACGCCAAAGTTTTCGCTGCATATTGGCCTAAACGAAAAGAAAGCTCATTGTTTCGATCTCGGTGCCGCAGAGCCTCAGATTCTTGTCGAGTGCAAGTCACACTGCTGGACTGCGGGCGCGAAGGTTCCGAGTGCAAAAATGACCGTCTGGAACGAGGCGATGTTGTATTTCCATTTAGCGCCGCGAAGCTTTCAGAAGATCCTGTTTGTTCTCCACGACAAAAGGAAAGGCACGGGCGAAAGTCTGCTTTCATATTATCGCAGGACCTACTCTCATTTGATTCCAGAAGGCGTCGAGTTTTTGGAGTTCGATAGTTCGTCGAAAGACATTCTGAAAGGATGAGGAAGCCCAATACCTAGACCGGCCGCAACCGGCCACCGGCCTACGCCTTCAACACCTCAATAAACGCCTCTTGCGGGATGTTCACCGTGCCGAAGGCTTTCATGCGCTTCTTGCCTTCCTTCTGCTTCTCCAAAAGTTTCCGCTTGCGGCTGATGTCGCCGCCGTAGCACTTCGCGGTCACGTCCTTGCGCAAGGCGCTCACCGTTTCGCGCGCCACGACTTTCCCGCCGATGGCCGCCTGGATGGCCACTTGATACTGCTGCGTGGGAATCACTTCCTTGAGCTTCGCGGCCAGCGCGCGGCCCCGGCCCTCGGCCTTTTCCCGATGCACGATGCACGAGAAGGCGTCCACCGCCTCGGCGTTCACCAGCATCTCCAGCTTCACCATGTCCGACTCCTGATGTTCGGCGAACTCGTAGTCCATGGAACCAAATCCGCGCGTGATGCTTTTGATGCGGTCGTGGAAGTCGATGAGGATTTCGTTGAGCGGCAAGAGGCTGGTCATCATCCCGCGCCGCGCGTCCAGCGTCTCGGTGTGATCAATCTTGCCGCGCTTCTCGGAGATCAAAGCCATGATGTCCCTGATGCTGCCGTTGGGCGAAATGACAAAAGCCTTCACCATCGGCTCCTCGATCTTCAGGATGAAATTCGCCGCCGGCATGAAGGCCGGATTGTCGATCTCCTTCACCGTCCCTCATCCGCCCCGTCCCAAACGGCTTGGCCAGAAAGTTTAAGGCGCTTGTCTAAACGCCATTCCCCCACAGGGGGCGAGTTTCATGATTCAGCGGCTCCAAACTTCGGGTTTGAACTTGGTGGTCAGCCCCGCTCCGCCAGGTTCACAAAATTCTCCAGCAGCTTCAGCCCCACGGCCTGGCTTTTCTCGGGATGAAACTGGGTGGCGAAAACATTCCCCCGCCACACCGATGAAGCGAAGGTTTCCCCATACGTCGTTCGCGTGGCGATGAGGCTTTCATCCGTGGGCTGCGGGAAAAAGCTGTGCACGAAATAGACGTGGCTGCCGTCCGGAATGCCTTGGTAGAGCGGACAGTCGGGATGGGAAATCTCCAGTTGGTTCCAGCCAATCTGCGGCACCTTCAAGCCCGCGCGTGGCGTGAAGCGCACGACCCGCCCGCCGAAAACACCGAGGCCCGCCG
>JAYVWQ010000386.1:0-3733 GCA_043785945.1 Akkermansia sp. | reverse complement strand
CGCAAGAACCTCGTTCATCTCCTGAACCACGACTTCGACTACGTGCTCATCCTGAGCGGCGATCAGCTCTACCGCATGGATTTTCGCAAGATGATCGCCCAGCACATTGAGTCCGAAGCCGCGCTCACCATCGCGACCATCCCGGTCAAGCGGCCCGAGGCGGCGGGGTTGGGCATCATGCAGATCGACCGCGAGCGCCGCATCACCCGCTTCGTCGAGAAGCCCACGGACCCTGCGGTGCAGGACAGCCTGAAGATTCCCACGGACATGTATGATTTCCTCGAGATCAAGGGCGACGGCGAAGACCTGCTCCTGGCCTCGATGGGCATCTACATCTTCAACCGCGACGTGCTGACCAAGCTCCTCGACAACGACCTGACCGACTTCGGCAAACACATCATCCCCGGCGCGATTCAGACCCACCGTGTTTTCTCCTACGTCTTCCAGGGCTACTGGGAGGACATCGGGACGATCCGCGCCTTCTTCGAGGCGAACATCGACATCACCTCCGAGCTGCCGCACTTCAACTTTTTCGACATGACCGCGCCCATCTTCAGCCGCCCGCGCTGGCTGCCGGCCTCGAAGATCAACGGCGCGCAGATCGACCACTGCATCATCTCCGACGGCTGCATCATTTCCCACTCCGACCTCCAGCAATCCATCATCGGCATCCGCAGCACGATCAGCGCGGGCACCCATTTGAACCGCGTCATCATGCTCGGCAGCGACTACTACGAATCCGCCGACTCCATCGCCGAACACGAGGAGGTGGGCCAGCCCCGCATCGGCATCGGCACCAACACCCGCATCGAGAACGCCATCATCGACAAGAACGCCCGCATCGGGGACAACGTCGTCATCTCCCCCGCCGGCAAGCCGGAGAACGTGGACCACCCGATGTATTTCATCCGCGACGGGATTGTCATCATTCCCAAGAACGGCGTGGTCCCGCACGGGACGGTGATTTGAACCGCTGCGAGTGCCAAGCGCCCGGCGCGTGTTCAAGGACGTCCGTCTGGATGACCGATAAAATCCTGGCTTTGCCCTGCCCACCGCCGCGACTGGTTGCTCCTAATCCAACCTTAGAACGCTGACCTGCCATGCCGAATTCAATGCCCGTTCCTGAATCCCCGATCTCCCCCGCGCCCTATCGCGGACGCCTCGCGCCTTCGCCCACGGGCCACCTCCATCTCGGCCACGCGCTGACCTTCTGGACGGCCCAGGAACGCGCGCGCGAACACGGAGGCACCCTCATCCTGCGCAACGAAGACCTCGACCCCGCGCGCTCCAGGCCAGAGTTCGTCAGCGCCATGATTGAAGACCTCCGCTGGTTTGGACTCGACTGGCAGGAAGGACCGGATTTGGGCGGCCCGTTCGCGCCCTACCAACAGAGCGAACGCTTCGCGCTCCACCGGGCCGCGCTCAAGCAACTCCATCTCGGCGGCTTCATCTATCCCTGCACCTGTTCGCGCAAGGACATCCAGCAATCCGCGCAGGCTCCACATGTCGGGGACGACAAACTGATTTATCCCGGCACCTGTCGTCCGAAACTGCCCGCCGAAATTCCCGACACCAAATTCTCCTGGCGCTTCCGGGTGCCCGATGGCGAGACCATCACCTTCACCGATGGCCGGCTCGGCGCGCAGTCCTTCGTCGCGGGCAAGGATTTCGGCGACTTCGTCCTGTGGCGGCATGACGACGTGCCCGCGTATCAACTCGCCGTGGTCGCGGACGATGCGGCCATGCAAATCACCGAGGTGGTGCGCGGCGCAGACCTGCTCGTGTCCACCGCGCGCCAATTGCTGCTCTACCGGGCGCTGGGTTTGACGCCGCCTCAATTTTTTCACTGTCCGCTGGTCCTGGACGAACAAGGCCATCGCCTGGCCAAGCGCACTGCGGGATTCAGTCTGCGGGCGTTGCGCGCGGCGGGGCAGACGCCGGAACAATTGCGCCAAAGCGGGGTTTCCCAGGCCGTACCGTGATGGAATTATCTTCAACCGCGCATAATTCAAACCGCCGACGCTGGCTGGCCGGGCTGATTACGCTGCTTACCGTCGCCAGCCTGCTCGTTTGGGCCGGACGACGTGAGACGGCGGCGGAGAAGGAAATCCAACGCGTGCTCGCGGAACTGCGCGCTTCCGGCGAACCGGTGAGCGCCTCGGATTTGGCGCGGTTCTTTCCGAACCCGCCACCGACCGAGGACGCGGGGGAAAGGCTGACGAACATCCTCGCCTTCGCCACAAACAATCGACCTCCCGCCGCTTCACCCATCGTCAATCCCAGCGCGGTGTTCGGGCGGACCGCGCCATTTCCTGAACCATCGACCGTGGAGTTGCGCGCCTATCACGAGGGGACAAAGGCGATTTGGGACCAATGGCCGCAGCCCTGGCCAACCGGGATGCGTTTTGCCTCCCACTGGGAGCGGGGCATGATGAGCAACAGCATGGCGAATTTTATTCAAGTCCGCATGCTGGCGCAGATGCTCGCGACGTTGGCGATCAGCGCCGCTGAGGACAACGACCCGCAGCGCGCGGCCGACATGCTCGAACGGGGGTTCCTGTTCCCGCGCACCATTCCGTCCGATTCGCTCGTGAGCCACATGATTCAACGCGCCTGTGCCAGCCTCGGAGTCACGGCGGCCGAGCGGTGCCTGAACCGGACCCGCTTCACCGAGAGCCAACTGCGCCAAATCGCCAACGCGCTCCCGCCCATGGACACGAATCATTTTGCGAACGCGCTGCGCAGTGAACATTGCCTCGCCATCTGGGCATTCCAGGAAATCAGAGCCGGGCGCAGTCTCGATGATTTCTACGGAAGCCCGAAGCTGCCGTGGTGGAAAGCCATGGTGCGAAAGCTCGTGCCCCGGCGCGGCCAATACAGCGACGCAGACTTTCTCCGTTACCTCGCTCTCTATCATCCCTCGGTAGAAATGACGGCGCTGCCGCCATTGCAGGCCATCGCGCAGTCCTCGATCATCATGCAGCAATACCGGACCAACGTGACGACCGGACTCGCGCAGGGCGTGCCGGCCCATTGGACCAAGGCGTTGCGCGCCCACTTTGAGTGCGAGGCGCGGCTCACAGCGCTGCGCACCGCGCTGGCCGTGGAACGCTTCCGTCTCGCGCACGCCGGAAAGCCTCCGCAATCCCTCGCTGAACTCGGGCCGGTTTATTTGCCAGAGGTTCCCCGCGACTTGTTCGACAACCAACCGCTGCGTTTCCAAACGCTCACGGTCGGCTACGTCCTCTACAGCATCGGCGCGGACGGCGTGGATGACGGCGGATTGGAGAAGACCAGCGCCACGACGAACTACGACGTGACTTTCACCGTCGATCGGTGAACCGGGAACGCTTCGGGATTCAGCCTCTCATCAAATCGGGTTTCAAATAGCGTCGTCAGCCCCGCTCCGCCAGGTTCACAAAATTCTCCAGCAGCTTCAGCCCCACGGCCTGGCTTTTCTAGGGATGAAATTGGGTGGCGAAAACATTCCCCCGCCACACCGATGAAGCGCAGGTCTCCCCATACGTCGTCCGCGTGGCGATGAGGCTTTCATCCGTAGGCTGCGGGAAAAAGCTGTGCACGAAATAGACGTGGCTGCCGTCCGGAATGCCTTGGTAGAGCGGACAGTCGGGACGGGAAATCTCCAGTTGGTTCCAGCCAATCTGCGGCACCTTCAAGCCCGCGCGTGGCGTGAAGCGCACGACCCGCCCGCCGAAAACACCGAGGCCCGCCG
>JAYVWQ010000385.1:0-4826 GCA_043785945.1 Akkermansia sp. | reverse complement strand
ATGGTCTTCGGCGGTCGCCGCACGCAGCCCGGCGATTTGCCCACGCTCCAGATGGTCAGGGCCAACACCACGGCGTTCTGGGAAATGACGTTGCGCAATGACGCGAAAGCAAAGGCCTGGCTGAACGAGACCAACGGATTCAAGGCCGCGCTCGGAACGCTGGGAACATTCGAGAAGAAGACGCCACACCGCTGAACGGGAATCAGGCCGACGGGGGAAGGTGTCTCGCGAAACTCATCGCGGCTCCGTTTGAATTCCATCGTGCTGGATGGCGTGCCGTTCCCCCTCACCCCGGCCCTCTCCCGCCGGGAGAGGGAGTCATGGTTTTCCGCCTCCCAAACTTTTCGAGCGATTGGTTTGCTCCGAGGGCGGGATGTGATTCTCCCTCTCCATTGGGGAGAGGGCCGGGGTGAGGGGGAAGGCGGCGACAAACTTTTTAACCCACAAAACTGCACAGGCACCGGTAGCAATCAGAAGTTTTACCAGCAGCAACTATTCCTCGGGACGATCCGGATTTTTCCCCGGCGGCAATTCCTCAAAGCTGGCGAAATGCTCCGGGCGCAGCGGCTCGGAAACCACGTTCGCCTCGCTGAACCACTGGCCCAGATCCACCAGCTTGCAGCGCTTGGAACAGAAAGGCCCGAATGGCGTGGCGAACCGGTCGCCGCGCTTCTTGCAGCTTGGGCATGGGATGTTGATGGGGGCGTTGCTCATGGCGCGGGCGCGGGTTGCAGGTCCTTGAAGTCCAACCGTGCCGTGCGCTCGGCGCGATAGCGGCCCTGGCTCTCCGTGTAAAGCAGGCTGGTCATCCGATAGTCCACGGCCTGCGAGTCGATGATGCCGCGCAGCTTGGTCAGCATGGAAATGTTGCGGAGATAAACCGTCACGTTCTGCGTGGCGGTGCTCAGGCGGGGAATCTCCAATCGCTCATTGCTCAAGCCTTCGCCGATGTAGGTGCCGTTCAGGTAAACTTTGTGAACCGCGCCATCCACCACCAGCGCTTCCGGCAGTTCGTTCTGGATGCGGACGGTCAGGCGCAATTCCGTTTCCCAAACCGTCGCCTCGCCGAGCGCCAGATTGACGAGGCTGATCTGCACGCCCTCGCGCCGGGCGAACGTGGCGCAGGAGCAGAGCAGCAGCGCGAGCAACAGGACAAAACCGGGGCGGAGCAATGCCGCAGACACCCGACTGAGTCTCGCGAAGGTCGCGAAGGGAATGAAGGAAACAGCGGCGGAACCGACGGCATCTGGCCTCACAATCTGCGAGCCGGGCCGTCCACGCATTTCCATCTCCGTCCTTCGCACCCTTCGTCGGCTTCGTGGGACATTTTCCGCTCCTCCTGCATGGTTCCGGTTGAGGCGCATTTTCATAAATCAAAAGAGGCATCCTTGGTTGAGCGCGAACGCGTTCACGTTACCGATGCGCCAGCAAGGCGACGACTCCGGCAAATATCAGCGCCAGCAGCACGGCGAAAAATATCTTCACCCAGCTCTTCGGATACTCGCCTGCAATAGCCCCGGTGTAGGCGTTGATCACCACCTGGAATTTCTTAGCGCCATAGTCGTAGTTCAGCAGCCAAATTGGCACGAGAATGTGCTTGAAGGTCTGCCCGGAGTAATCCGTATCGACGCTCAGATTGCGGTGCGTGTCGCCCGGAACGCGGGCGGCGCACATTTGCTCCATCTTGGCGTCCATCGTGTTGCGGGCGTTCTGCGCAGCGGCGAGCAGATCGATTTGATAACGCTCCACCACCCAGCCGCTGAGAAAGCCGGGCTGGTAGGGCACGAGTTCCTTGGTCGGGAACGGCTCGACACTCCGCAGCTTCTCCGGGTGGACGCCGCGCGAGGCGGGCACCAGTTCGTCGTCGAAAAAATGATCGAGTGAACCGGCGGTGCCATACCAGCGAATCTTCCGCACCTGCCGCGTCTTCGTATCACCGTTGGCGTCGCGGTAGCTTTCCGTCTCGTAATAGTAGTCGCCGCTCTCGGCCGTCCAGTCGGCGTGAACCTGCGCGTCGAACGTCCAGTAAGGGATGTAGAGGCCCTTGACCTGATCGGTCATGGCTTTGTTCTTTAACTTGTTCGGCGCCCAGAAATGTCCGCCGTACCATTGGCGGATCATCTCGCGCACCTGCGTCTCGGCCAGCTTCATGGGCAGCACGCTCTCGGGCCGGAAGGCTTCCTTGATTTCCTCGTACGGCACCAGCGCGGACGAGCCGCAGAAATCGCAGCGCTGCCCGACGCGCGCCGGATCAAAGACCGAGATGGCCTGACAACTCTGACAACGGACGGAAGTCTTCTCCGCCTGCCAGCCGCGCTGGTCATCGGGAATGGAGCGCAGCGCCGTCGCCAGATCGTTTTCCTTGATGACTTCATCGCCCGCCGCCGTGAGTTCCGCCTGCGCCGGCGAGGTAGCCCCGCAATACGGGCAGACCAGCGCCTGCTGGCCAGGATTCCACTGCGCCTCGCCGCCGCAGGCCGGGCAGGAGAATTTTTTATGGGCTGTGGCGTCAGGCATGGCGGATTAAGTCAGGAAATTTATGTCAGGGGAATGTTTGTCAGGGGAATAGGAAGTTTTGTTTTCATTCCTCTGACAATCATTCCCCTGACATCGCTTCAATGGTTGTGAACTCAACTTGGGAATGGTTCAGGTTAATCCATTGCATCGCCTTGAGGTCAGTCAACCGGAGCAGGCGGCGCAAATGGGATTCCATAAAATCTTGCTGGCCGTAAAAAGCCGTCAGCCGAAAGGCCACGCCCGGCGCATGGAGCAACATACGCTGGCTGCCCAAATCCACTGAGCCGCGCGCCAGCCGCACGCGGCTCTCCACCACGGAGGCTCCGCCCAAAAAATGAACGAGCGCCTCCTGATACAAGCTGATGTCCAGAAACGCGCCCCAGTCGGTCAGGAGCGCCTGCATCGTCTGGCGCAGCTTTTGGCAGGCCGGGGTCAGTTCCTGCCAGCGGTCTGCCGCGATGGTGAACTGACGGCGCGTCTCTTGAGTCAGGCTGGTCGCCACCAGACGGCCCTGAACTTTGGCCGGGCGGAAGTTCAGCAATTTTCCACGTTGAATGCCGAACAGAAACTCGTAGTTCAGGATTTGCGCGTCGTGCTCGCCGACGAAACCGGCTTCAGTCTTGAGTTCGTAAAGCGCGTCGTCCACCAGCAGGTCCGCGAAATACTTCTTCACGAAGTCACCGTGCGTCACCGTGATGGGAATCTGGGTTTGTACCGAACGAAATCCCTCGGCCAGCAGCCGCGCTTTCAGATCAGCTTCGTAGGCTGATTCGTCGCATAGGCGGCCTAGTTCGTTCTGGCTCGCGTAGGCGTGGCCCATGACCCGGTAGTCGATCTCTTCAAACTCAGCCGGGCCTAGAACCTTCACCTGAACTGGGCAGTGAATGGGCATGGAAATGTCAGGGGAATGTTTGTCAGGGGAATGGGGAAAAGTTTTTTATTCCCATGACAATCATTCCCCTGACGTAAATTTCAACTCTTCAAAAACTCCTCCAACGCCGCTTTGCTCACGCGCCAGGTCGCACCAATCTTCTTGCCCTTGAGCGAACCGTCGTTGAGCGAAGCCAGCACGTCGGCTTCGCCCACGCCGAGCGCGGTGGCGACTTCGGCGGTGCTGAGGAGTTGCGGGAGTCCCGTCGCGGTGGCTCTAGGCAACGGCGGTGGAGTGCCAGCGGGGGGCGTCGTCTGTTGCGTGCCCATCGCGGCCATCATCTGCTGGCCCATCGCCAGGCCCGCGCCGAGCTGCGCGGCGGTTCCGGCCATGCCGCCGCCCGCCCCTTCCTTCGCCATGGATTCGGCCATCTGGAACTTGACGTAGTCGTTCAGGTTCCCAATCGCCGCCATGCTCGAACGCTTGTCGATGGCCGCCTCGACTTCCGGCGGCACCGACACGTTCTCGACGATGAAGCTCGCCAGTTCGATGCCGTATTTGCTGGTGAGCGCCGGATTGATGAGCGGCAGCAGCGACTCGCCCAGTTCCGAGTAGCGCGTGGCCACGTCCAGCACCGGCACCTTGGCCGAGGCCAGCGCGTCGGTGAACACGCTCACGATGCGCGAACGCATGGTGTCGAGGAATTCATCGAGCCGGAAATGATGATCCGTGCCCGCAACTTCTTTCAGGAAAACTTTCACATCCACGACCTTGAAGTCGAAAGTGCCGAAGGCCCGTGCCCGCACGATGCCAAAATCCTGATCGCGCAGCATGATGGGATTGCTCGTGCCCCACTTGTTGCCGGTGAAGAGCCGCGTGTTGACGTAATAAACGTCGGCCTTGAAGGGCGACTCGAAGCCGTACTTCCAGCCCTTGAGCGTGGAGAGAATCGGGATGTTGTCGGTGACGAGCGTGTGTTTGCCCGGCCCGAAGGTGTCGCCGAACTGCCCGAGGTAAATGAACTGGCACGTCTGCGACTCGCGCACGATGAGCTGCGCGCCGCGTTTGATTTCCTTGTCCTGGTCGGGGAAGCGCCACGAGAGCGTGTCGCGCGAGTCGTCCTCCCACTGGATGATTTCGAGGAGCTGCGTTTTCAGATAATCCATCAGGCCCATAATTTTCTCCGTTTGTTAATGGTTCGCTTCGGTTTGATTTGCTGCGCGCATCATCCGCCGAATGGCCCCCGTGAACACTGGAATTTCACGGGTGATTTCTAGCTGCGAGTAGAGAACGCGAACTCGGAAAAGGCAAGCGTGCCAACAATTGCGGGGATTGAAAATGGCGGGCCGATTTATGAAGGAGGCTGGAAGCCTGACTCACAGCATCACACCGCGCCTCTCCTACAGCTTCTTCCCCGTCAGCAGCCCGTAGGCTTCCA
>JAYVWQ010000384.1:0-6432 GCA_043785945.1 Akkermansia sp. | reverse complement strand
CGGTATTCCCACTCGGTGGTGATGGCGTCTTCGAGCGTGCCGTTGTCGTAACGGCCGTCGGTGAAGTCGCGGCTCTTGGCGTTCTGCGTGACGAAATGGTTGTCGAGGAATTGCAGCAGCACTTCGATCAACTGGCGCTTCGAGCCCATGGCGTTCAGCGTGAACCACGCGCGCAGATCGCTCAGGCCAGCGGTGGAATACGGCTGGAAGCCGGGCAGCCCAGTGTAGGAATCCACCGAGCCGATGCGGTCCAGCTTCCGGCGGATGAGTCCCGGACTGGGCGTGGCATCCGGCGTGGCGTTCACACCGCTGCCGGAGATGCGCACCGTCAATTGCTGGCCCATAATCGGCAGGTACCAGAAGCTGACCGTATAGAGCGTGCCGTTGACGATGGCGACGTTCTGCGTCACGGAGTCGCCGCCGCCGCCCCCCGCCGCCGTGGCCACCAGTTTCAAACTGCTGGCGCCGGAGTGCGCGTAGTCGGTGCTGATGGTGGTGTTGGTGAAATCGGCCGTGGCGTACCAGGGCGGCGCGAAGGCGCTTTCAAAAGTGCCGTTGGCCACAAGGTTCACCCCCGCCTCCGGCACCGCGCCCGCGACCAGTTTGACATCGTCGATGTAAGCCGTGCCCGCCATGTTCAAATAGAGGTAAAGCGCGGGCGCGTTGTTGGCCACGCCCGAGGCCGTCACATAGACCCACTCCGGCGTCGGAGCCTGGTCGCTGGCCGTGGCTTGCGTGCCGGCCCCGCCGTTCTTGCTCAGACGCGCCTGGATGGAACTGGTGTTGGTCGAGGCCAGATACCAGTAGCTCAACTGGCAGCGGTTGGTGCTGCTCGTGTTGGGCGTGCGCGGTGAAAAGAAGTTCTGCACGATGGCGTTGGTCGAGGTGCTGCCCGGCGCGGTCGCCACCACTTTCAAACAATGACTGCCGCCGTGGTAGAAGGTCGTGTCGATGAAGGAACCCGTCATGTTCGGAGCCACCAGCCAGGGCGGGGTGAGGGTGGGCGATTCAAAATCACCGTTGACCAGCAGATTGGTCCCCACCAGCACATTGGTCGTGACGTTCGTCGAAAAACTGCCGCCGCCCAAATCAACGATGTTGGTCACAATGTCGTTGATCAGCAGCCGCAGCTCCACGTCGTCCACGTAGGTCGTCCCGATACTGGTGAGATAGAGGTAAAGGTTCGTGGTGCTGAAATTGCCCGTGACCACGGCCTGCTGCCAGCCCGGCTGCGGCGGGGTGGTGCCGGTGTTGACCTTCGCCGAAACGTAGTCGTCGAAAGAGTTGACCACGCTTTCCGGCGCGAGCTGTTCCGCGATGTAGGCCTGCGGTCCGATGGAGGCGAGGCGTGCGAGATCGTCCGGCGTTGGTCCGTAGGCAATGCGGTTGAGCAGGTTCACGCTCAACAGGTCGTTGCTGCTCTTGGGCGTGCCGGCGAGCGAATAGAAGCGCATCGTCTGGCTGTTCGTCACCTTGAAGCTCGTTCCGTTGAGCACGGCCGCGCTGTCGTTGGTCAGCGAGGCCACATTCGTGCCGCTGCGAATGGTGTAGGCGTCGATGGCGGGCGCGGGGGTGAAGGTGACGGTCTTGACGCCGTTGGACACGACGATGTTCTGGAGCACGGGGGGCGGCGTGTCGCTGGCCAGGCACGGAAACAAGATCAAGCCGAGAGCCGAGAACGCGATGAGACGTTTCATAAATTTGTTGGGGTCCGATTTGACGTGACCCTACCACTCGTGCGTTCCGGTTCAAGAATCGAAATTTGACAATTGAGTTTCGCGCCCGGCCCATTTCTCGACAAGCGGTGGGTCTTTGCTACGATGCGTCCTGTGAGTTTTGTCGATGAATTTAACCGCCTGCCGGTTGCCTCGCTGGTGGAGCGATCTTTGGCTGCGGGGGCACCCGAGGTCCGCGCCACGCTGAATACACCCGCGCGAACGCTCTCGGATTTTGCCACGCTCATTTCTCCCGCCGCCGGCCAGCAGCTCGAAGCACTTTGCCGCCGGTCCCAGGCGCTGACCCGGCAGCGCTTCGGCAAGACCGTCCGGCTGTTCGCCCCGCTCTATCTCTCCAACGAGTGCATCAACAACTGCAAGTACTGCGGCTTCTCGCGCGACAACCCGATTCTGCGCGTCACGCTCTCCATCGATGACGTCATGCAGGAAGTGCGTTCGCTCAAGGAGCAGGGCTTCCGCAACATCCTCCTCGTCTCCGGCGAGCATCCCAAGTTTGTCTCCAACGGTTACATGGCCGAGTGCGTTCGTGCAGTGCATGAGGAAATTCCCAGTGTCTCCCTCGAAATCGGACCGATGGAAACGGAAGACTATCGCCCGCTCGTCGCCGCCGGCTCCGACGGGCTGGTCGTGTATCAAGAGACCTACGACCGCGCGCTCTACGCGACCATGCACACCGCCGGGCCCAAGCGTAACTTCGACTGGCGTTTGGAAACGCCGGAGCGCGCCGCCGCCGCCGGCTTCCGCCGTCTCGGCATCGGCGCGTTGTTCGGACTGGCCGATTGGCGCAGCGAAGCCATCAGTGTCGCCGCTCATGCGGCTTATCTCCTGCGCCATTGCTGGAAATCACAAGTCACCATCTCGCTCCCGCGTTTGCGCCCGTGCGCCGGGGAATTCGAGCCGCTCACCCATCTCTCTGACCGCGAACTCGTGCAGCTCATCTGCGCCTTCCGCCTGTTCCTGCCCGACGCCGGCCTCGTGCTCTCCACCCGCGAACCCGCCGCGCTGCGCGACGGTCTGATTCCCCTCGGCATCACCCTCATGAGCGCGGGCAGCCACACCGAGCCGGGCGGCTACACCGGTGCCGGATCGGACAAACTCCATCTCACCGAGCGCGGACGCATCGTGGAACTCGCAGCCGGTGCCAGCGAATGGGCCGGACGCCGCCGCGCCACCGGCCAGTTCGAGATCGCCGACCACCGCTCGCCGGAAGAGATCGCTGCTGTCATTGCCCGTCTTGGTTACGAGCCGGTGTGGAAGGATTGGGATGCGGCGCTGGTTTCCGCATGAAGTGGGAATGGGTTAGTCCGTGATCTTGGGCACAAGAAGCGGCGGAGTCCGGCGGAAGTATCTATTATCAACAACTGCCCATTTTTATGGGCGCGACCCCTTGCAAGGCCCCGTTTGGGAAACCGACAGTGGCCATCGTACTTCCCAGTCGCACCGCGCGGCTCGCCACCACAGGCAACGCCGCAAATCGGCCCTCCGCCTTGAGCAACGCGAGATCATTGGCCGCATCCACCTTTACCACCCGGGCTGTGAAGATTCTCCCGCTGTTTGGTTGGATATCCTATGGCACCGACATGCCCCCTCCGGAAGTGACGTGTTCTGTGAAGGTTGTATGAGGCTGTTCCATCAATCCTCGTGCTTTCAAGAACCGCGTGAATGCGTTGAGCGATTGAAACATGTGCTCATTCACATTCACATTTTCCCCATCCACCGAAATGAACTTCGCGGCCAACAATGCGTGCGACATTTGACGCTCGTAGCTGCTGATAGTGGAGAAACGAGTGCTGCGGGCAGTTGGCGATCCTCTAGCAATTTGTTGCTCAATATGACGGATGCGTTCCAACTCAACGGCATGCTCAATGTGCGTTCCCCAATCGACATCCGAGCCCAAATCTTCCTTCAAGTATTTCTGGAGAACTTTCGGCGCGTTGAGGAGAGCCGCCACGTCGTGAAGATAAAAAGATCCGCGCCCCAAGAACGACTGGAAGATGAAATCGTCATCTGCGTTGAGTTTTAGTTCCGTGATCTCGCGGAAATCGCGAACTGCTTTCTCACGCTTACGTGTGGAAGCCCAATCTGACAAGAACGCCGTCGGCAGCACGATCGACAATACGAGCAAGATCATAGCTGCCAAGTAGCCAAAAGCCCTCGTGAGATGGACGAAAATATTTCCAGCGAAAACCCGTTTCCAGAATGGAGGTTCAGCGGGCACTTGAGAGGCTTGAATCACTTCAATCCTTTGGACACCAGCAACTTTGCCGAGCGGGAGCAAATCAACCGTGGTTCCCTCATCGTGCAGTACGAGGACGCGCACCGAAAACAGATCGTTCGGTTCGATGATAACTCTCGGAAAAATGATCCTGTTTGTCGTAATGGCAAGGGCGCGAACATTTCGAGTGAGATAATCAGACGTTGCCTTTACAACTTCAGCCTTAACCACATTGCCGTTCTTGAGTTCCAAGCCAAGTGGCTCTTGCTCGTCGTAAGACCCCTTGAGAATCGGGGAGCCTCCTGTATTCACAACCTCCAACGTCACAAGACTTAGCGTTTGCTTCCTTTCACGGATGTTTATCCCGTTCAAGAGAACATCCAGCTTCGCCATGTCATCGCGGACACTGAACACGCTTGAACTTCCAACAATGTATCGAAGGTGCGGGTTCTTCTCTTGGATGAACTCGGTGTAGATCGTGATTCCGCCAAAAATAGCCGCCAAGACAAACCCCAAGAAAGTCAGCGCGTATTTCTTTTCAACATTTTGAAGTTTGTCAGATAAGCCCATGATTTTAGCGTGTGAAGGCTTTTAAAAGTGTTCAGGTTGGATTGCAAGGTTGATTCATGACGTTCGTTGAGCTTGGAATCCACGAACTCGTCGAACTGCCGTTTGTCTCGCGAACTCTCCATTTGGCGTGCTTGGTTGCGGCGCCGCTGGGCGCATGGGTGGGGTGAGACTCTATCGAACCCACTTTCGAGCGCAGCGAGGCGAGCCGCGCGAGCATCCTCCCCTGACCGCCGGGTGCGCCTGAGATGCTCGCGTGGTTCGCGCCTCCTGCATCGGCAGTCACGGTTCGACGGAGTCTCACCCCACCGTTCAGGGGCCGCATCCGGCCGAACTGGTCCGGCATTTCATTTGAACAAGGACGGGCTGTTCGGTAGCGTGATTTCATGACCGCCACCGGTGTCATTGAAGAAATTAAAAACCTGCCGCGCACCGAACAGTCGCGCGTGCTGGAGTTCGCTTTCGAGCTGGCGCGCGAGCGTCAACTGCCCGGTGACAAGCTCTCCGAACTCGCGCAGCGCCTGGCGGATTCCACCAATCCCGCCGAGACCCAAACGCTGCGGGACGAAATCCATCGCGGCTTTTACGGCCAATAGCCATGCCGCGGATTCGCCGTCACGGTCTTCCGCCACGCCTGCTCGACCATTTGCTGGACCGCGTCAGCCGCCGGAGCATTTCCGCCGATCAACTTGGACGGCTCGCGGACTGGCTGGCCTCGGAACCCGAAGTGCCGGAGGGGAAGTGGTTCAAGAAGTTCCCCGGCATGACGGTCTGTGGCGAAGGTGAACTGATCAAAACTTTTCTCCAGACGGGACAAATCGCCACGGGGCGGGAATTGAACTGAGGATGTGCCTGAGTTGCTCGCGTGGCTCGCGCCTCCTGCGTCGGCCGTGACGATTCGACGGAGTCTCACCCCGCCGATGAAGGGTTGTTCAGAGTTGCAGCCAGCTTCGCAAGCCGGTTTCAGTCCCTTGACTTGCGTGGACCTCGTCCGCACGATCCTTGGGTCATGCTGAAGAACATCACTCTGCGCATCTGGCAGAAGAATAGAACGCTCCACAAAAAATTTCGTGCATGGCTGGCACGATGGACCGCCACAAATGCCGGTGCCGCCCGCAATCGTAAGTTGACGCTCGAACTCCAGCATGTCGTCTCAGGTCGCGGATTTTCCCATGATGACTTCAATGCGCGATGAGTGTTTTCCGCCTCGTCTTCTGTCTGGTACTCGCAGCCCTGTTCGCGCCGGGCTTTCCTGCTGCGGCTGCTGAAGCACGCCCGCGTGTCGTCACCAGTTTCCTCCCCCTCTACTGCTGGGCGGCGAACGTGGCCGGCACCAACGCCGTGGTGGAAAATCTTCTGCCGCCCCGGGCCGAGCCGCACGATTACGCCTTCACCGTGGGCGACGCGCACAAGTTGGCCGCGGCCGACTTGATCATCGTCAACGGGCTGGGCCTCGAAGGCTGGCTGCCCAAGTTTCTCAAAAGTTCACCCGCCGCGCGCGAACGCATCGTGAGCATCTCGACCGGCCTTGAAGCGCAGTTCATCAGCGGCGATCCCCATCCCGGGCACGACCACGCAGAGCACGACGAGTCGGCCCACGCCAATCCCCACCTTTGGCTTGATCCGCAGTTCGCCGCCCACGGGGTGAGCAACATCCTCGTCGCCTTGCAGCGCGTCGATCCCGCCCGCGCCGCGAACTACTCGGCGAACGCCCACGCCTACCTCGCCACCTTGCAGAAACTCGATGCCGACATCCGCCAGTCCTTCGCCAGCCTGACCAACCGCGCCCTCGTCACCTATCACGACGCCTTCCCATACTTCGCCCGCCGCTACGGATTGGAGATCGCCGGCGTGGTCGAGCTGGTGCCGGAGGTGAACCCCACGCCCAAATATATGTCGCGCCTCGGCCGCACC
>JAYVWQ010000383.1:0-7755 GCA_043785945.1 Akkermansia sp. | reverse complement strand
CCCCACTCCAAAGCCGCGCCCGCCGTCTCGATGAAAGCCGAGACACGCGAATGGATTCGGTTCGCAGAGGCCGATTACGACACGGCCTGCTACTTGTGGCGAAAGCGCGGAGGGCGTTTTACACGGACGATTTGTTTCCACTGCCAGCAGTGCGTTGAAAAATATTTCAAGGCGAGATTGATCGAGGCGGGGCTTCGCTGCCCCGAAACCAACGATTTGGAACGGTTGGTGACTCTGCTCATTTCGATTGAACCTGCGCTGGCGGCATTTCGGCCGGTTCTAGGCCCGTTGACTGCGGCTTACGAAATTCAGTTCGGTCAAGCTGGCAAACTTGCTTTGAAGCAAGACGCCAAGGGCGCATTGAAAGACTGCCGCGCCCTTCGTAAAGAAGTGCAGGCCGGTCTCGGTCTGCCGAAGAAATAGCCGGAAGATTTTTAACAATCATCAAACCAACCATGAGCAACACCGTTTCACCCGAAGCCATCCAAGCCGCCGCCGCCCAACTCGACGCGCACCTCAAGGAAATCATCCAATGGCACTTCTCGCCCGAGACGGGCTGCCCGTACTGGCTCGACTGGATGAAGAAGAACTTCGACCCGCGCAAGGAGATCAACTCCTTCGCCGACATGTTGAAGTTTCCGCATTTCGCCGACGAATCGTTGCGCGATTTGCAGCCCGAGGTCTGGGTGCCGGCGCAGTTCAAAGGCAAGCCGTTCAACATTTTTGAAACGGGCGGCACGACCGGAATGCCTAAGCAACGCATCGGCTGGAACGACTTCCGGGTCGATTACTCCGAGTTCAGTGAGAAGATTTCCGACGAACATTTCCCGCGCGGCGGTGCCTGGCTGATGATGGGGCCGACCGGCCCGCGCCGTCTGCGCCTCGCCATCGAACATCTCGCCAACGTGCGCGGTTCGTCGTGCTACTTCATCGATCTCGATCCGCGCTTTGTGAAGAAGCTCATTTCCAACAAGCAGTTCGACGTCGCGAAGCAATACATGACGCACGTCGTGGATCAGGCGGCGACCATTCTCAAGCACCGCAAAGTCACCGGCCTCTTCACCACGCCGAAGCTGCTCGAAGCCCTCGCCGAACGAGAGAATCTTTGGGAAGCCGGCATCCGCGGCGTGTTCTGCGGCGGCACTTCGATGAAGCCGCAGGAAGTGCGCTTCATCGTCGAGGAGTTGCTCGAAGGCCGCATCGGTTTTTACCCGACCTACGGCAACACGCTGATGGGCCTCGCCGCCAGCGTGCCGCTCCGCCCCGAAGACAATTTCAGCGTGACCTATTACGCTCCGCAACCCCGCGCCGTGCTGCGCGTGGTGAATCCGACCAAGACGGACGAGACCGTGGCCTACGGTGCCTGGGGCCGCGTGGAACTCACCACGATGACCAAGGAATTCTTCATGCCGCGCTTCCTTGAACGCGACGAAACCATCCGCCGCGAACCGCGCGCTCCCTACGCCTGGGACGGCGTCGGCGACGTGCGCCCGTTCGGCGCGATGGAGAAGAACATTGTGGAAGGTGTGTACTGACGAGCCGTGAAAGCCTCGGTTTACATTGAGACAACCGTGGTCAGTTACCTCGTGGCTCGTCCCACGCAGGACAAGCTCAAAGCCGCGCGACAGCGCATCACGCGGGAATGGTGGGCCAAGCAGCAACAGCAGTTTGACTGTTTCGTTTCCGAAACGGTCATCCAGGAAATCAGCGCGGGCGAGGTGGTCATGTCTGTGAAGCGGCTGGCGGCGGTGGAAGATTTGCGGAGAGTCGCCGCGCCAGATGCCGCGCTGGCGCTCGCCCGGCAAATGGTGGGCAAAGGTGTGCTGCCGCCCAAGGCCGTGGCGGATGCCGTTCACATCGCCGTAGCTGCGGCGGCGGGAATTGATTTCCTGCTGACTTGGAATTGCACGCATATTGCCAACGCGCAGATCGAGGCCCGAGTGCGACGGCTTTGCGAAGAGGCCGGAATGTCTTGTCCGGTGATTTGCACGCCGGAAGAATTGATGGGAGCCTGACGTTATGAAAAAAGATTCGATTGTGGAGGAAGTGCGCCGGGTGCGCGACCGGCTCTCGGCCCGGTTCAATTACGATTTGGACGCGATTTTCGCCCATTTGAAGGCCAGCGAGAAGGCGTCGGGCAGGAAGTATGTCCAGCGTTCACCCAAGTTCCTCAAGCGCGTGGTCGCCAAGCATTAAGTTTCAATGCAACCCCTGACCTTCCTCGAACTCGCCCGGAAAATTCTCTTGGAAGAAAAGCGTCCGATGACTTCGGATGAAATCTGGCAGACGGCGGTGGCCAAGCAGTACGACAAGCTGCTTTCGACCAAGGGCAAGACACCGTGGGCCACCTTGGGAGCGCGGCTTTACGTCGAAGTCCGGGATGCGAAGGATTCCTCATTCGTAAAGATTGGCACGCGTCCAACACGCTTCTTCCTGAAGCATCTGATGAAGGCGGGCGATCTGGAATTGCTCGCCCAAGCTGTCGTTGCGCCGCCTGTTTCCTCGAAGACCGGCTACAAGGAAAGCGACCTGCATCCCTTTCTGGCCTACTACGCCAGCCTGTTTCTCAAGGCGCACAGCAAGACCATCCATCACCTCAAATCAGACAAGAAGGAGTTCGGTGAATGGGTGCATCCTGACATGGTGGGCTGTTACTTCCCGCTTGATGAGTGGAGGCCGGAAGTCATCGAGTTCAGTTCCACGATGGGTAGTTGCCCCCTCAAGCTGTTCTCGTTTGAACTCAAGAAGGCGCTCAATTTCGGAAATCTCCGTGAAGCCTTTTTTCAGACCGTCTCCAATTCATCGTGGGCGCACGAGAGCTATTTGGTCGCAGCGGAAATCTCCACCGACGAAGACTTCCGCGCGGAACTGCGCCGTCTCTCCACTTCCTTTGGCGTGGGTGTGATCCGGTTGGATGTCGCCGATCCGGATGCTTCGGAGATTCTTTTCCCGCCCCAGACCCGCGAATATCTGGATTGGGAAACCATCAACAAGCTCTCGACGATGAATCCTGACTTCCGGGATTTCCTGAAACGTGTGAAGACCGACATCTCCAGCAAAGAAATCCGCAAAGAGAAATACGACAAGGTTTTGGAGGTCGAGGAATTGGTGAAGACCATCAAGCCACAGATTTGATCCTCGTGTCGCCCATCCAAAATCTCCGCGAAGCGGCCCACCACCAATCGTTGCTATTAGCGAAGGCGGAATCTCTCCATCTTGAAGTGCCGGACGACTTGCGCCGGCTGGCGATTGAACGCGGCTGCAACTATTACAGCGTGGAGCCGGGGCCAAAGCCCGTCGGCGAAGTTCCTCTGACGAATGCGGAACTCGCGGTGACGCTTCTTTCGCCTGAACTACCTTTTGAACCTTGGAACATTCGGATTGGCGCTGCGATCATGAGCGCATCTGACGTGCAGGCCGATGAGCTTGTCCGTCTCGCTCGCTCGGAAAAATGTGAAAGCATGGTTCGATACATTGCTGAGAGTGGGAAGCGTTACGAGCCGGCCAACGAATCATGGGATCGCTTGCTGTCGCTTTTGGCGGACGTGCAAGTTAACCGGGACGGGCTTCCGCATCCGACTCGGTTCATCGACATGACCGGTATCATCCGTGGAAAAATTGGCTTGTGGACGCAATGGATTCGTCCCGGACATTCACCGATAATTCAGCACAGATAGAAAATTTAACATGAGCAATATCCCCCATCTCCCCGTCCTGCGGCTCGGCCGCGCCTACGAATCGCTGGAAAAAATCGAGGTCAAGAACCACCGCACCGGCGAGGTCTTGGCGCTCGTCTCCACGGTCAACGGTGGCATCGTCAAACGCGACTTGGCCAAGATTGCCTCGTCGCGCGCGGCCTTGAAGAAATTCACCGTCAAGCAGCTCATCGCCATGAGCACGCAGGCGGGTGAATTGTTTCTGAACGGCACGCTGCCGTTTGGCGACCAGGGCCACACGCAGACGGCGCAGCAATACATCGAGACTCTGAGCGGCACGAGCGGGTTGCCGCACGTCATGGTGCGCCGCAACATGACGAAGCTTCACTACGCGCTCACGCACCTCGACGAGATTCTCAACGGACTCACGCGCGGACTCGACCTCTCGATTCTTGATTCCGGCATGGGAGAACAGTTCGGCACCAAGCTGGCGTTCTTCCCAACGGCAGCGGCGCTCGGCCTCGTCATGCCCAGCAATTCGCCGGCGGTGAATTCGCTCTGGCTCCCGGCCATCGCGCTCAAGACGCCGGTCGTGATCAAGCCCGGCAAGGAAGAGCCGTGGACACCGTATCGCTTGATTCAGGCTTTCATCGCGGCGGGCGTGCCGGCGGAGGCGTTTGGATTTTACGCGACCGATCACGACGGCGCGGCGACGATTCTGAACACCTGTGGACGCGCGCTCATTTTCGGCGACAAGAACACGATGGCGCAATACGCGAACAATCCCGCCATTCAGTTGCACGGGCCGGGCTGGAGCAAAATCATCGTGGGCGAAGATCAGATCGAGAACTGGCGCGATTACCTCGACGTGATGGTCAGTTCCATCAGCGACAACGGCGGTCGCTCCTGCATCAACGCCTCCGCCATCGTGGTGCCGAAGTATGCCGCCGAGATCGCGGACGCGCTCGCGCAGAAGCTCGGCCCCATTCAGCCGACGCGTCCCGAGGACGAAAACGCCCGCCTCTCCGGTTTCGCCAATCTCAAGATGGCCGACTTCATCGACGCGCAGATTGACGACGGTTTGAAAACGCCCGGGGCCGTGGACGCGACCGCGAAATATCGCAATGGCCCGCGCAAAGTTGTTTTCGAGGGCGGCACCTACATGCGCCCGACGATTGTACTGTGCGACTCGTTCGCGCACCCGCTGGCCAACAAGGAATTCCTCTGCCCGTACGCCAGTGTCGTAACCTGCCCGCAGAAGGACATGCTGCACCAGATCGGTTACAGCCTGGCCGTGAGCGCCATCACCAAAGACCCGGCGTTCATCGACGAACTGCAAGCCTTCGGTGAAATCGATCGCCTGAACATCGGCCCCGTCTCGACCATGAAGATTTCCTGGGACCAGCCGCACGAAGGCAACATGTTCGAGTTCCTCTACCAGCGGCGGAGCATCGAGCGGGGGTGGTGAATCATTTTCCGCCGCGCGACACACCGAAGAGGCCAATGCAGGCGGCGACGATTCCTCCGATGAGCATCCAGACGGCTTTGTCCGTCGGGGACCCAGTGAAGAAGCGGGAGACATCGGAACTGAACGACTTCGTGGCGTTCACTCCGATGACGATGAGGACGATGCCCCCGACGAGCAGAGCGATGGAGACGGCTTTATTCATGATGATCTTTCGGTGAGTGGTTGAGGGGAGACGGTCACAACGGTTTCCGTCCCGAGATGACGCGCACCAGTATCACAATGATGGCGATGACGAGCAGCACATGGATGAGTCCGCCCATGGTTGTGCCGGTCACGAGGCCGAGCAGCCAGAGGATGATGAGAACGACGCAGATGGTCCAAAGCATAAAATTATCCTTTCAGTTTTAAGTTATGCTTCCGGCTGGTCCCGCATCGGCGGGACCAGCCGAAAGCCACGGTGGATCAGTTCCCGGTTTCTTTGACCGTGATGTTGTTCTGCAATTCTTTGACGCCCTGAACCCTTTTGGCGATGTCACCGGCGCGATTCTTCTGGTCGCGCGCATTGACGAAGCCGCTCAACTGCACCACGCCCTTGAACGACTGCACCTTCACGTCGGTGTACTTATATTGAGTATCCGCCCCGAGTGCTTCGTGGACCCGCTCCGAAGTGCGATTGTCGTCGATGCGTTCGCCCGTGCTCTGGGTGTAGCGGTCGCCCGCGCAGCCCGTCACGCCACTGACCAGGGCGAGGGCGCTGACGCTCAGGATTAAGGCCGACAGTTTGAGGACTTGCTTCTTATTCGTGGATGTTTGTTTCATGTTTTTTCTTTCGTTTGTTGTTGTCTAAATTTCGGCGCGGTTCAGGGCGCGATCTTGTCGCTGACCCACTGGCGCGCGTGCGTGAAGCCGTCCTTCAAATCTTCATAGGCCTTGCTGGAAGCGGTCTTGACGCTGTCCCAAGTGGATTCGGTGGCGGCCTTGGCCTCATCGAGTTGTTTGTTCAACTTGGCCGCCTGATCGCGCAGCGCCTGAAGTTTGGGCTTGGCATCGGCTTTCATGGCCTCGCTGGACGCTTCCACTTTGGCGGAGAGCAAGTCGAGGTCGCGGTTGATCCCGGCCAACTGCGTTTGCTTCTCGGCCACGAACTCCGCCTTCTGCGCGTAGGCGTAGTCCTTCTTGGCGGCAGCCAGTTCTTTCGCGGCGAGAGCGGCGTCCTTGGTTTTCATCTCCACTTGGTCGGCCGCTTTCTCGACGTTGAGTTCCGCCGGAGATTTCTCGGCGGCGGGTTTGCAGCCGACCACGAAGGCGGCCACGGCGACAAACGTGATAACTACTTTGTTTTTCATAATCCTTTGTTTTCCGTTTGATCTCCGCCACGGGCTTATGAAACCCGTTTTCACATCTTGGAGACCACGAGTCCGAGATTAGGGAGTGGCTCTGCGTTCGCTATGGGGTGTAACCCTACGTGAGAGACTGGGGCCGCCGCCTTTTACAAACGCGCCGTGTTCCGTCAGGCGAATCGCGCACAGCTTGGTGGGAGCGCGCTCAATAAGATTCTGCCGCTCCAAGGTCTGGATTTGTTCGGGCGAAATGCGGGGGGTGCTCCAGTAACGATGCACGTCCCGGAGGTTAAGCATGAGTTCCAGTGGCCTCATGATGGTTGGAGATTCTGAAACGGGGAGCCTCCGCCCGGTCGGGCCGGGTCCGTTCCTGGACCCGGTTCCCAACGGGCGTGCAAAATCAGAATGCGAACCGCATGCCCAGCCGGGCCACCCCGGAAGATTTGCCTTCCTCCGGCAAGACTAAGCGAGCGTCCAGGAAAGCTCCCACATGGTGGGTGAAACGATATTCCATGCCTGCCCCCACCTGGCCAAACCAGAAATCACCCTCGAACTGGCGTCCGCCTCCGCCAAAAATTTGCGGCGCGAATCCGCTGTGGCCGAGCGGGAACCGCAGAATCACATTGGCCGAGGCACTGTCCACGAAGACCCCCTTTGTGCCTTCGGCATACGCATCCACGCCCACGCCAAGATAGCGGGTGAAGAAATAGTTGACTCCCACGCCGGCCCCGAGCTGACCGCTCTTGCGCACGCGCGACTGCGACAAATGCCTCAAGGTGTATTCGCCCAGGGAAAGCGTGCCAAAACCATCCAGCGATAATTCAGAAGCCCGGTAGAAGTCAGGGCGTTCATAATGCCCCACCGTCTCCCGGTTCGCTGGCACCCCGGAGTCGTAAACCACGGGCGCGATTACTGCCCCTCGGGATTCGCTATTGGCGTCATCCGCACCCCACGACTGAGTCGCCAGCATCAAGATGGCTCCTCCGACAAGTATTGTATGTTTCATAATTTTTTTCATGGGCGCCATGCTAGGCCCGACCAAGAGTCGCGCTATGGGGTGTAACCCTGCCCCAGCTCGGTGAATTCCAACTCGGAAACAGCGCGCGCCGCTCGCAGTCACGCGGCTGGATTTTAAGCAGAGGACGGGCGGACGGGCGCTGGCGGTTCCAGTCCGCCCGCGCCCCCAAACTCTTTAGAGCCTGTCATGCACTCTTGGCGAAGAGCAAAGGGAGCATGAGGATGACCAAGGCCAGCCAGTGGTAGGCGGCGAGGGTTTCAGCGAGGCGCTCGT
>JAYVWQ010000382.1:0-5101 GCA_043785945.1 Akkermansia sp. | reverse complement strand
TACCAGACCATCGGCTTGACCAACAACGTCTTCCGTTCCGTCACAGCCCAGTTCGGCGGCAACTCGGACTCCTCCTTTTACTGCTACAACAACCTGTTCCAGAACCGGCAAGCGAAAGTTGGAATGGGCACCGGGTGACACCCGCACCAGAGTAGTGGGACTGGCACCTCGCCAGTCAGTAGTCCACCGGACGCCCCGCCCGCTGTGTTCGGCAAGCGGGGGCGCTGGCCGGACTACGCCAGCCGAGGGCGGTTGGCCCACTACGGTGTGGACGCCGCGCGAGGCGTGAACTCCAACGCAAGCTGAAGCTTGAACTCCAACGGCCCGCCGCTAGCGTCGCGCCCGTGGATTCCGCCAAACCAGCAACTCTGTTCTACAAGCGGTCGCATTTCGTCACGCATCTGCCGGTGGGCTTCCGCTACACGCGCTCGCATTTCTGGCTCGCCGAGCAGCCCGACGGTGTCTGGCGCATCGGGCTGACGCGCTTCGCCACGCGCATGTTGGGTGACATGGTGGATCACGGATTTGAAATCAAAGCGGAGTCCAAGGTGGCGGTCGGTGAAATCGTCGGCTGGGTCGAGGGCTTCAAGGCCATCTCGGATGTCTATTGCGTGGCCACGGGAACTTTCCTCGGCGGCAACGCGGCGCTGCGTGAAACCATTTCCCTCATCGACCAGCACTGCTACGGCGAAGGCTGGATTTACGCCGTGCGCGGCACGCCGGACGAGAAGTGCCTCGATGTCCACGCCTACCGCGATCACCTCGACCGCGCGATTGATTTAATTTTGTCGAAGGAGAAGGCTGAAAGCGAATGAGTCCAATGTCCAAAGCCCCAGGTCCAAGGTCGCGTTACATCATGATCGGTGGATTCCTGGGCGCGGGGAAAACCACCTCGGTGGCGCGTCTCGCGGAACGGCTCACTGGGCAGGGTTGGCGTGTCGGACTTATCACCAATGATCAGGGCACCAACCTGGTGGACACTGCGATGCTGCGCTCGCGCGGTTTCGCCACCGAGGAAATTTCCGGCGGCTGTTTCTGCTGCCGGTTCCCTTCCCTCGTCGAGGCGGCGCAAAAGCTGACGGACACCACGCGGCCCGATGTTTTCATCGCCGAGCCGGTGGGCAGTTGCACTGATCTCGTGGCGACGGTCACCTATCCGCTGCGGCGCATCTATGGAGATAACTTTTCCATCGCGCCCCTGAGCGTGCTGGTCGATCCGGTGCGCGCGGCGCGGGTCTTCGGGCTGGAGGCGGGCGGCAAGTTTTCCGAGAAGGTGCTCTACATCTACCGCAAGCAACTGGAGGAGGCCGACCTCATCGTGATCAACAAGTGCGAGTCGCTCGACGCGGCTCGACTGGACGCTTTGCGTGCGAAGCTCGCGGAGGAATTTCCGCGCGCGACCATCATCAGCGTCTCCGCGCGCACCGGGGCGGGGCTGGACGAATGGTTCTCCCGCATCGAGGGGGCGGAGCAGATCGCCCGCGATACCATGCCCGTGGACTACGCCCTCTACGGCGAAGGCGAGGCGCTGCTTGGCTGGCTTAACGCCACGGTGACGTTGTGCAGCACGGGGGATGAGTTCGACGGCAACGCCATCATTCGCGCCCTCGCCGCCGCGCTCCAACAACGGCTCGGTGGCATCTCCGCCGAGGTGGCGCACCTCAAGATGACGCTCAGTCCTGACGCGGGTTTGAGCGACCTGGCGGTCATCAATCTGGTGCGCAATGACCTCGTGCCCGAGCTTTCCCAAACGCTCGGCGCGCCCATCGCCAGCGGTCGGATCATCATCAACCTGCGCGCCGAAGCGCCGCCGGAGCGGTTGCGCCAAGCGTTGCTCGGTACGCTCGCGGAAGTGTTTCCCGACGGCGATTCCGTCGGCGCTACTTTGGAACATCTCGAAGCCTTCCAGCCCGGTCAGCCGAGGCCCACTCATCGGGACGTGATCGGCTCGACGGTGTAATCCTCGAAGTCTGTCTGAGAATTCGCCGGGGGAGTGCGCCCGAGATGCGGGCCACGCAGACCTTCGCCCGCCGTTTCCATCACACCCGCCGCGCCAAGTCGTAGTGATACAGCGCGGTCACGACCAGCGGGTGGCGAATCCGCCCCGAGCGAATCAGCTCCGGCACTTCCGCCCAAGGCACGAGCCGGGTGATGATGTCTTCACCCTGATCCAACTCGCACTCGTGCCGCAACTCGCAGTGTTCCACCACCACAAAGTGCGAGCGGTTGTTCATGATGGCGGGGTTGGCGTACACCCAGCCGAGCGCGCGGGCGTTGGTGCCTGCATGACCGGTCTCCTCGCGCAATTCGCGCACGCCCGTGGCCACGGGATCGGTCTCGTGCGCATCCATGATGCCCCCGGGGATTTCCAGTTCGACCGTGTTCGAGCCGTGACGGTATTGCTCGACCATGACCAGTTCATCCCGCGGCGTGACGGCGATGACGTTGACCCAGTCCACTGATTCGAGGACGAAAAAGTCGCAGAGTTTCCCCGTGCGCGGGGAGATTTTTTCGTCGGAGCGAATTTTGAAAATGCGGAAATCGCCAATCGGTTTCGAGCCAACTTGCTTCCAGTTCTTGAGCGTCATGTGGGAGAAGAGTTGGTTGCTCTCCGCCGAATGTCGAGGCGGCACTCCGAGCAGGGCTGATGTGGGTCAGGCTGGAAGCCTGCCCCACATCACCCCGCCGCACTTCTTCTCTGAGCCGTGCTGAATACTTGAAGCCGCTTGATTTCAACCGTCCCGGCCCGCATCGTCCCCGCCATGGCTGCACCCGAACAACCTGTCACGCTCGATGTCGCTCAAATTGAAGAACTGGCCCGCCATTTCTCCAGCTTCCGGCACGACGTGAACGGCTGCCTCTCCCTCATCGTCGCGGCCACGGAGTTGATTCGCTACAACCCCGACGTGATCAAACGCATGGCCGGCACGCTCGTGGATCAGCCGCCGCGCATCGCCGGCAAGGTTCGGGAGTTTGTCGGCGAATGTGAACGCGTCCTGGGTCTGCGCCCGGCGGACGCGGGCTGGTATCTCGCGTTGTGGAAGCGTTCCAGCATGGTGGCCGCGCCCGCGCCGCACGGCGTGCCCTTGAGTTCCGAGCAGACCAAGACCCTGCACTCCGACCTGATGCAGTTGGGCAAGGAATTGGGTCAGCTCGGCTTTGTCATCTCGGGCAGCCGCGCGCTGGCCGGGCTGGAAGCGGGCCAGGCGGTGGAACTGCTGCCCAACGTCGCGGATCAATTCACGAAAGCCGCGCTGAAATTTGATCAGTTCGCCACCAAGTTCGAGCAGGCGGTGCAGATCACCGAATCCACGGCGCGGCGTCTCGCCACCGGCTCGCCGACGGGGCCGGTGACCTTCGCCCCGGCGCAGTTGGAAGTGATGGCCCGCCGGTTGGGAAATTTGCAGCGCGACTTGAACGAGCAGTTGGTGCCGCTGCTGGAATTGAGCCGGCTCGCGCGGCACGCGCCGCAGCAGTTGCAGACGCGCGCCGGAGAGTTCACGACTCAGCCGCCGAAAATCTCCGCCATCATCGCGGCCTTTGGCGACGAGTTCGACCGGACCTTCACCATCAATCGCGCCGGCTGATCGGGCGCGCGGCTCTCCAGAGCCGCAGCGGGTGAAACGGGCGAAGGTCGTAGAATTTCGCGCGCCGCAGCAAACCACACGGCTGCGGGTCACAGCCCAGCCCCGCGCACCTCTCCCGATGTTCGGCCAAGGCGTGAAACTGCTCCCCGCGTGCGCGTACTCCGAAGACGGATGGGCAAACTAGGACAGCGAGGGGACACATTGAGACATCGAGTCCGCGTACTTGAACCTTAATTACGCGGACTCGGGCTTTAAGTAAGCGGACTTGAAGCTTAAGTACGCGTACTCGGGCTTCGAGTACGCAGAATCGAAGCCCGAGTATGCAAACTCGCCTTCCAAGTACGCGGACTCGAAGCTGGAGTACGCGTACTTCAGCTCATCTTTTGGACACTCGTGGTCGAGATACGGGCAAATGTCATAAACTGAGGCAAAAATGGGCCTTGAACGGCAACCGCGCGCAGCTTGGGGATCTGAAGAAATGTTCTGCCGCAACTTTTTCCATGAAGGTGTTGACAATGTAAGGCCAGCAATTGATAAGCAGAAACCTGCCGAAGTAAAAAGCACTTATGAGCGCGCAAGCCGTTCCGTCCTCCCCGAAACCACCCACAGCTTGCGGCGCGTCTTGCGGCCCGCCGTCGCCGAGCGGTGGTGGTGGCAGCGGCACGGGTGGCACTTGCAGTTCGTGCTGTTGCCCGGACGAGTCGCCCTGTCCCCCTCCTCCAGATTCTTCTTTTAGCTCAAACCCCGTGCGCTACGCAGACGGGGAGGTGCGGTTAATTACTTCCGACGTGTCTTCCCAAGGCTTCGGTGTGCCTTGGGGGCATACGCGCAGTTACAGCAATAAGCTTACGGCCCAGGACACGGGCGTGAATGGCAACAGTTGGTTCGTGGCGGAACTGCCCCAACTGGCCCAGCCCACCTCCACCACCCTTTGCCTCGTCAGCGTGGTGCAGGAGGCACTTTGGTTTGACTTGGTTTCTGGCAGTTGGGTGGCGCGTTACTTTGTTCAAGACACGCTGGCTCACGACGCAACCAACCATCTGCTCATTTACACTGAAGTTGCCACGGGACGGGTCACCAAATTCTTTGATTTCAGCACCAACCACCCCACGATCAAGCGGGGCGAGTTCAAGAGCTTCACTGATTCAGGCGGGAACGAGACCGTGGCCACGTACGGAGGAGATGACCGCATTGCCTCGTTTGTCATGCAGTCCGGGGCCACCAGTGCCGGCTACTACTACGCCTATCTTGGCGCCGGGGAAAATGCGGGCCACCTGCAGTACGTGACGCTAAAGGTGAATGGAAACGATGTTCGCCGCTGCCAGTATGGTTATTACGTCAGCACGGACCTTTACGGCACCACGGGCGATCTCAAGCGGGTTACGTCCCAAGAATACCAATCAGGAACTTGGGGAGTGGGCTTCACCCGGTTTGATGGACACCTTGGAGGCGGGGCGCTAATTGCAAAGCGCCCATGAATAAAAGCACCAAGACCGAGCAGATCGAAGCCGGCC
>JAYVWQ010000381.1:0-4229 GCA_043785945.1 Akkermansia sp. | reverse complement strand
ACGATGGCGCTGGCGGGCGGCAAGGAGGAGAAGGTCACGTTCAGCGCGGAGTGGGAGCGGAACATCCGCGCCGAACGGCAGGCGGCCTTCACGCAGTTCTGGCGCTCGTATCAGCGCGGGTTCTACGACGGAAATTTCCACGGGCGCAACTGGGAGAAAATCCGCAAAGGCTACGAGCCGCTCCTCGACGCGGTGGAAACGAACGATGAATTCGCCAGCCTGCTGGGCATGATGATCGGTGAACTCGAAGCCTCGCACGCCGAGGTCACGGCCGGTTCAAACAAGGACGCCGCGCCCTCCCCGACCACGCCGCAGCTCGGTTTCACCTTTGATTACGCCTACGCCGGACCGGGCTTGAAGGTGAAGAGCGTGCCCGTCAGCGCGCCCGGTTCCTACGACAAGACGCGCATCAATCCGGGCGAAATCGTGCTCACGATCAACGGCGAGGACGTGTCCACGGGAGAAAATCTTTACAAGGTGATCAACGAACGAACGGACCGCGAGTTCGAGTTCCTCGTCAGCACCAACAGCGACAAGGCCGGGGCGCGCACGGTCAGATATAAGCCGCTGACCGGGGACGAATGGACGCAGTTGAACTATCAGAACCGCGTCGAGCGCACGCGCGATTACGTGGAGGCGAAGAGCGGCGGCAAAGTCGGCTACCTGCACATCGCCAGCATGGGGGCGGTCAACCAGCAGCAGTTCGAGCGCGAAGCCTACGAGTACACCGTGGGCCGCGAAGCCGTAATCATCGACGTGCGCTTCAACACCGGGGGCAACATCGCGGACACGCTCGTGGAATGGTTGCAGCGCAAGCCCCACGGCTGGAGCCGCCCGCGCGATGGCGTGAAGGAGGCCGTGCCGTTCCACTCTTGGGAGCGCAAGATGGTCGTGCTGCAAAACGAGCACAGCTACTCGAACGCGGAAATTTTCCCCTCCGCCATGCGGGCCAAGGGACTCGCCCAGCTCATTGGCGTGGCCACGCCCGGCTACGTCATCTGGACGGACTCACTCGCCCTCGTCGATGGCACCAAGGCGCGGATGCCCATGACCGGCGCCTACCGGCTCGACGGCTCGCCCATGGAAAATCTCGGCGAGAAGCCCGACATCGAAGTGCGTCTCTCGCCCGAGGACTGGCTGGACGATCGCGACCCGCAGGTGGACAAGGCGATTGAAGTCTTGATGGAGAAATAGGCCGGCGGCCGGACGCGCCACGATGAGCGACTTCGCCAAGACTCGCGCCGCGTTCCTCCATGGAGTCCAGTCGGGTTTCCACTCCGGCGCGCAGCTCTACGTTGCCTATTCGGGTGAAGTCTTGATCGATGAAGCCTTCGGCCAGGCGCGCGTGGGTGTGGTGATGCAGCGCGAGTCGCTCATGCTCTGGTTTTCAGCGGGCAAACCAATTACGGCCGCCGCCATTGGCCAACTCGTCGAGCGCGGGCGGTTGGATTGGGAAACGTGCGTGGCGGAAGTCATCCCCGAATTCGCCGCCCACGGCAAAGAATCCGTGACCATTCGCCACCTCCTCACCCACACCGCCGGGCTGCGCCCTGCCGAGGCGTTGGACGCCGCGCTGAGCTGGGACGAACGCGTGGCGCGCATATGCGCCCTGCCGCTGGAGCCGGATTGGATTCCGGGCCAGCGGGCGGGTTATCACATCTCCGGGACGTGGCATCTTCTGGGCGAAATTGTCCGGCGCATCTCCGGCCAGTCGCTTGATTCGTTTGTTCGAGAGAAGATTTTTCACCCGCTCGGGGCACGCTCCTCCGCGCTGGCCTTGAGCGGTGAAGAAGTCAGCGTGCAGGAAAAGCGCATCGCCTTCGTGTCTGACACGAGCGCTGCCGCGCCGCAACTGAAGCACGAGTGGAACAGCGTGGACGGCCTTACCCGCTGTATTCCGGGAGGCAGCGCGCGCGGGCCGGTGCGGGAACTGGGGCGCTTCTACGATTCCCTGCGGCGCGGCGGAGAAAATATTTTGCGGAGCGAAACAGTGCGGGCCATGACCTCGCGTCAGCGCACGGGAATGTTCGACGAGACGTTTCAGTTCCGGATGGATTGCGGCCTCGGCTTCATTCTCAACTCGAACCGTGACGGGTTGCAGATGCCCTACGGCTACGGACGACACGCTTCCCGTGACACCTTCGGTCACAGCGGGAATCAAAGCTCGTGCGCCTTCTGCGATCCACTGCATCAGTTGGTGGTGGCCTGGGCCTGCAACGGACTGCCCGGTGAGCGGCAACACCAGCAGCGCCAGCGCGCGATCAACAACGCGATCTACGAGGACTTGGGAGTGACGACGCCTGTGCCGGAATAGAAGGCAGAAGTGGGATGTCTCGCGAAGGGGGCGAAGGAAACTAAGACACGGACGAATCGTGTTCACCTGCCAGGGCGGCATCCACACCAAGTTTTTCGGCCTTCGCCCCCTTCGCGTCCTTCGCAAGACAACCTTCGATTCGCACCTACAACTAAGAGCCTATCTAAATAACTCCCAGCTTGGCCCGGAGCGCGGGCGTCTCGCCCGCGTGTTTCAAAGACCGTCGCAGCGCAGCGCGCGGACGAGACGTCCGCGCTCCGAGTTATTCGGATAGGCTTTAGTTTACGGCCCGAGGCGGGCCTTGAAGTAGCGGGCGGGCGTCACGGCCGCATTCGTGTCGATGACGGTCGTGACCGCCTGCGTGGCGAAGACGGTGCGGAAGGTCTGCCAAGCCGCGAAGTTGGTCGAGGACTCGATGACGTAGTTGCGATTCGTGTAGGCGCTGAGGGCGAATTGCACCGAGCCGGTCCCGACCGTCTTGATGCCGCCGAGCGTGGGCGATGGGGCGAGAAAGGTATAAAAGCCCCGGTCCGTGCGACTGCCATCCGGGTCGAGCGGCGAGGAGGGAAGGCCGGAGTCGATGCAGGGCGAGGCCGGCTGCAAATGGAAATCGCCCGCGACCTGATCGACAAAGAGGGGGCTGTTGGTCTGGAGGCCCGGGCTGGCCAGAATGATCGCGGCCAGCGCGGCGTTGTTCCCTGCCGTGTTGCCTTGGCCGGAGAAGGTGGGCCGCACGTTGCAGTAGTTGAGATGGAAATTTGTCGGACTGTAATCCGTCACGATGGAAATGTCGGAGCGGATGATAGTGTTGGTGACATTGTAAATGCCGTTCACGCCCGTGGTGCCGGACTTGTTGATCACGGCGAGGCCGTTCGTGGCCACCACCACGGTGGTGCGATCCACGTCAACGAAGAGGGTCGTGTTATTGGCCCCTTTAACCGAGATGCCATGGGTGTCATCCACGATGAGAGAGCGACGCACCGTGAGCGCCCCGGCGGACATGCTCACGCCTTTGTCGCAGAAGTCGCGGATGATGCTGTTCTCCACCACGGCGGTCCCGCTGAGGATATCCACGCCATCATCATCTCCAAAGGCGATCACGCTGCCAGTGATCTTGAAGGAGGAACCGGGTGAGTAGAGATAGATGCCGTCGGCGTCGTTGGCCTCGTAGATTTCCAACACATAGCTGTTGGTGAACAGAAAAGCACCTCCGTGGATTTCCGGGCCGTCGCCAAAACGGGAGATCAGGCAGTCGTTAAAAGTGACGGTTGAGTTGTAGGCCGTCATGGTGCTGCCCACGGTGTTGGTGCCGGTCCGGCCATCGGTCAGGTTGCAGGATTCAAAGGTGACCTGGGAGGCATTCGGGACAAAAAGCGGCCCGAAGACGGTGATGCCATCCTGAGCCGCGCGCCCCCCCCGAGTGAAACTGGTATGGCGGTAAAGCGAGGGCAGCGCGCTGGTGTGGCGAATCTGGCCCCAGTTCTGGCCCGCCGTGAAACAGGTGAACGTGACTGGATGGTCCTCCGTGCCGAGCGATTGAATGCGCCCGCCCGTGGTGACAAAAATATCGGGAGCCACCGTGCCGGAGGAGACTCCGTTGAACAACACCAGGGTGTTTGACTGGATGGTGAGGCTGACACTGGACTGGATGGTGACATCGTTCGTGACGCGAATGACACCGCTCCAGTTGTTGCTGCCCGCCGGCAGAATGCCGCCCACCGTGGTCACGGTCACATTGGTCAGCGTCTGCATGGGCCGGTTGGTCTGCACGCCGCCGACCGTGACCACGAGGTTGAAGTTGGTGCCACCGGTGAAAGTGACGAGCGCGCTGCCCATGCCGTTGTGCAGATCAAGGCGGTTCGTCGAGAGCGTGACGCCGGGACGGTCCACCGCGAGCGTGGCCTCGCCATCCCAG
>JAYVWQ010000380.1:0-6873 GCA_043785945.1 Akkermansia sp. | reverse complement strand
CTCTGCGACGTGCTGAAGACCGGCGACGTGGTGACAGTCGATCTCGACGCGGCCACGGTGACGGTTCCGGCCACGGGCAAAATATTTTCCTTCAAACCTCTGGGCGACGTGCGTCCGGTCGTGGATGCGGGCGGGCTGTTCAACTTCGCCCGCCAGAGCGGCATGATGCCGGCGCAGGTTTAGTTGAGAATTGAAAGCTGATGGTTGAGAGCCGGAAATTTTTTCGCTCTCAACCCTCAACTAAAAACTCTCAGCCTTCCCGCTACTTCCCCGCCGTCCAGCCGCCGTCGATGATGAAGTCGGTGCCGGTGACGAAGGACGATTCATCGCTCGCCAGATAAAGCGCCGCCGCCGCGATCTCCTCCGGCTGGGCCATGCGCCCAATCGCCTGCGTCGAAGCCATCTCCCGATACGCCATCGCTGGGTCGGGATATTCCGCCAGCCGCGCCTTCACGAAGGGCGTTTCGACGCGGCCGGGACAGATGCAGTTGGCGCGAATGCCTTCCAGCGCGTGGTCGAGCGCGAGGGCCTTGGTGAAACCTACCACGGCGAATTTGCTCGTCGTGTAAGCCAGCCGATCCCGCACCGCCACCACGCCGCCGATGGAGGCGAGATTGATGACGACCCCAAACTTCCGTTCCACCATCGCAGGCAGGAAAACTTTCGTCACGTTGAACATTCCGCGCACGTTCACGGCGTAAATGCGGTCGAGGTCCGCGCCCGTGGTTTGCAGCAGCGTGCCGACATGGCCGATGCCGGCGTTGTTCACGAGGATGTCGAGCCGCCCATGTTTTCCGTGAACCGCCGCGCGCGCCGCTGCGCAATCGGCTTCGCTCGTGATGTCCAGCGGCAGGAATTCCGCCATCCCGCCCGCCGCGCGAATTTTGGCCACGGTCGCGCTCCCGCCGTGTTCATCGCGGTCTGCCACGAAGACCACAGCCCCAACCCGCGCGAAAGTTTCCGCGATGCTCGCCCCGATGCCGGAGCCGGCCCCGGTGACGAGGGCAATTTTGTTTTTCAGACTGAACATGCGCCTGATTGGAGCAGCAACCCGCGAGGGAAACAAATGTTTGATCATCGTGGCCGGGCGAAAAACGAAGCGCAAAAACACCCCTCCACCCGCATTGCCAAGACGCGCCCCCCCGCTCTAAACTCCCCCATGCGCATGGCGTTCAAAGAGTGGGCCGTAGTCGTGGATGCCCTGGGTCGCGGCGAGCAGATCATCATTCTCCGCAAGGGTGGCATCAGCGAAGGGCGCGGCGGCTTCCAGATCGAGCACGAACGCTTCTTTCTTTTCCCGACGCTCTTTCATCAGCAGCGTGAATCCGTGCTGCCCGCCGCACAGGCCCGCTATGACGCGCTGGCCCCGAAGCTTTCCCCCGATCTCGTGCGCCTCGAATTTTTCGCCGAGGTGGCGGACTGGAAATTTCTCGAATCGCCCGAGGCCATGAGCCGGTTGCAAGGGCAGCACATCTGGCGCGAGGAAGTGGCTCAGGACCGCTTCGACTGGGGCCAGTCCAAGAGCATTTACGCGATGGCCGTGCGCGTGTTCCGTCTGCCGCGCGCGGTGGAACTGCCCATGCGCCCGGAGTATGGCGGCTGCAAGTCGTGGGTGGATTTGGAGACGACCATCCCGACTGAGGGCGCGCAACCGGCGCTCACCGACGGCGAGTTTGCGGAGAAGCTGCACCTCTTTCACGCCGCGCTCGAACCTTCATCCAGCCTCAACCCCGCTGTGCCATGAACCTCCCGCCCGTCATCCTCGCCTCTGCTTCCCCGCGTCGCGCGGAGTTGTTACGCGAGATTACGCCGGAGTTCCAAGTCATCCCCGGCCACGCCGAGGAATTTCAGCCCGAGCAATTCACCCCCGTCGAGTCGAGCATGCTCAACGCCTGGCGCAAGGCCCGCGTCATCGCCAAGCGTTTTCCGGATGCGCTGGTCATCGGCGCGGACACCGAGGTGTGCTTGGGCCTCCGCGTGTTTGGCAAGCCGACCGACCGGCGCGATGCGGAGCGGATGCTGGCTGAGTTGGCGGGCCGCACCCACCTCGTCATCACCGGGGTCTGTCTGCTGCATCTGCGCCGGCATCAACAACGAGTCTTTGCCGAGATCACGCGCGTGACCTTCCAGCCCCTGGATACGCCGGAGATTGCCGACTATCTCGACACCATCAACCCCCTGGACAAGGCCGGTGCCTACGCCATCCAGCAGAATGGCAATTCAATTGTGGAGAAGATCGAAGGTTCTTTCTCGAACGTCGTCGGGCTGCCCTTGGAACGCTTGCGGGAGGAACTAACGCCTTTTTACACCGCCCCGTTGGAAAGCTGAGAAAAGCATGTCCCGCGAAGCGGCGAAGTGGGCGAAGGGACAGACAAGTCATGCACCACTCCTCCTTCCCTCGCCCGCTTCGCCCCTTTGCGGGACACCGGCCCGTTACACCGCCGCCAGTTCCTGCCAGAGATGCGCCGCCATCGCCATGCCGCCGGCGAAGCAATCGAGATCAAACTTCTCGTTCGGCGAATGAGCGTTGTCATCCGGCAACGCCAGCCCGAGCAGCAGCGTGTCCGCGCCGAGCACGCGCTTGAAGTCGCTGACGATGGGAATTGAGCCGCCTTCGCGCATGGCAATCGGCTCCGCGCCGAAGCCCGCCTTCAGCGCCCGCAATGACGCCTGCGCCATCGGGCTGGTCGGCGACACCAAGTAAGGCACGCCGCCGTGGCCCATCGTGAGTTGCATCTTCACCGTGGGCGGGCAGAGCTTTTTCAGATGCGCCATGACCAGCTTGCGGATTCTCGCGGGACTCTGATTCGGCACCAGCCGCATGGTGATCTTCACGCTGGCCCACGAGGGCACGATGGTCTTGCTGCCTTCGCCCTGATAACCGCTCGTGAGTCCGTTGATCTCCAGCGTGGGCCGCGCGGCGCGCTGCTCGTGATGACTGAATCCTTTTTCGCCGAACAATTCCGGCACGCCCACCAGCCTGCGATACTGCGTGTCATTCAGCGGCAGGCGCTTGAACTGCGCCCGCTCGAATTTCGAGAGTGGGGCCACGTCCTCGTAGAAGCCGGGCACCGTCACGCGGCCGTTTTTGTCCCGCAGCTTCGCGAGCAACTGGCAGAGCGCCATCGCGGGATTATCCACCGAGCCGCCGAACAGCCCCGAGTGCAAATCCCGGTTCGGGCCTGTCAGTTTAATCTCCAGCGCCGAGATGCCACGCAGCGAATAAGTCAGCGCCGGCGTGCGTTTGGCCGGCATCCCGGTGTCCGAAATCACCACCGCGTCGCACTTCAGTTCCGCGCGGTGCTGCTGCAAAAAGTTTTCAAGATTATTGCTCCCCACTTCCTCCTCGCCTTCGATCAAAAACGTCAAATCCACCGGCAGCTCCGTGCCCGTTTTCAAGTAAGCCTCCACCGCTTTCAGGTGCGCGAGATTCTGCCCCTTGTTGTCACTCGCGCCACGGCCAAAAAGACTGCGCCCTTCCAAGCGCGGCTCGAAGGGCGGCGTCTTCCAAAGCTCGAACGGCTCCGGCGGCTGCACGTCGTAATGGCCATAGACGAGGAAGTGCTTGCGACCCGGACGGCGCGGCGTATGTGCGACCAGGATGGGATTGCCCGGCGTGGGATGCAACTCGGCCGACAGCCCCAGCGCGCGGTATTGCCCCTGCAACCACTCGGCGCAGGCCCGCATGTCCGGCGCGTGCGCGGGCTGGGCCGAGACGCTGGGGAAACGGACGTAGTCGCAAAGTTGATCGACGAATTTTGATTCGTGGTCGCGGAGATACCGGAGAACTTGTTCCATAGCCATGCGGCGAGAATACACCGCAAGCCCCGCCCCGAGGCCAGCGGGGAATTTTCAGAAGCTCTACTGAGGGCGCATCCGCTCTCCCAGCGAATATTTCTCTGGCATCAAGACACCCAAATCGCAACTCGAACCTGATTTGAGCAGCCGTGCCACTCATCAAGCTGAACGCATCAAGGTCATCTAAAGGGCGTTCGATCCCGCACCGTTCTCGCGAAACGACGCGCTGGACAGACTCTGTGACAGCCAACTCAACGGGAAAGTCTTCGTCATGGGCCACGCCGGATTTTCACGCGCGCCCCCGGCTACTTCCCCAGCGCGTCCAACTCTTCCCATCGCGCATACAGGCGGGCGATCTCGGCGGTGCTCTGTTCCATCTCGTCGATCAGGCGCGAGGCTTCGCCACCGCGGGTGGCGTAGAAGGTGGGGTCGTTGAGCGTGGTTTGAATCTCCGCGACGCGGGTCTCGGCGGCGAGGACGGCGGCTTCCATGCCCTCGAGGTCGCGCTGCTGCTTGAAGCTTAGTTTGCGGGTGCGAACGGGCGCGGTCGTGGAGGGGACGGCCGCCGGTTGGACGGCCCGGACCGGAGCCGGGCGCGGGGCTTCGAAGCGGACCTTGTCGCGGGCGTCGCGTTCTTTCTTCTTCTCCAGATAATAGGAGTAGTTGCCCTGCTGCACGAAGACGCCGCCGTCCTCGAAGGAGATGATTTGATCGCAGATGCGGTCGAGGAAGTAGCGGTCATGGCTGACCACGAGGACGCTGCCGGCAAAATCCACGAGGGCTTCTTCCAACATGCGCAGGCTGGGCAGATCCAGGTCATTGGTCGGCTCGTCGAGCACGATCATGTTGCCGCCGCGCTTGAGGACTTTGGCCAGCATGAGGCGGGCGCGCTCGCCGCCGGAGAGTTTGCTGATCGGTTCGTTGGCCCGGTCGTCGGCGAAGAGGAAGCGGCGCAGGTAGCCGCGGGCGCTCAGTCGTTCTTCGCCAAAGAGCACGGTCTCGCCGCCGTCGGAAATTTGCTCAATCACGGTTTTGTTTTCGTCGAGCTGCATGCGGGCCTGATCGACGTAGTTGAACTTGACCTGGCGACCGATCTTGGCCGTGCCTTCGTCGGGGGCGCGCTCGCCGAGGCAGAGGCGCAGCAGGGTGGTCTTGCCCACGCCGTTGCGGCCGATGACGCCGGTGCATTGGCCGGGCTTGAGGGAGAGATTGAGGTTGCGAAAGAGCCAGCGGAGGTCGGGCGGTTCACCCACGCACGCCCCGGCGTTCTCGAAGTCGATCACGTTGTTGCCAATGCCGAGCGCGGGGGGAATGAGGAGGTCCATGTCGCGCTCCTCGGCGGGGCCTTCCTGGCCGGCCATGACGTGGTAGGCGCGCATGCGGTGCTGGGCCTTGGTGCGTTGGGCGCGGGCGCCGGAGCGGACCCAGGCCAGTTCGCCTTTGAGGAAGCGCTGGCGGGCGCGCTCGGACTGTTCGGCGATGCCCTGACGAATGGATTTCGACTCGAGATAGGCGGTGTAGTTGCCGGGATGCGAGTAGGCGCGGCCCCCGTCAATCTCGACGACGCGCGTGGCAATGACGTCGAGAAAATAACGGTCGTGCGTGACGAAGATGACGGCCCCGGGGAAGTCGTGCAGGCACGTCTCCAGCCAGCGAATGGTCTCGGCGTCGAGGTGGTTGGTCGGCTCGTCGAGGAGAAGCAAATCGGGCTGCGAAGCGAGCGCGCGGCAGAGGGCCACGCGGCGTTTCTCACCCCCGGACAGCTTGGCGACCAGCGTGTCCATGGGGGGCACCCCCAGGGCGTCGGCCTCCGCGCGAATGCGGGCCTGAAGATTCCAGCCGTCCGCGTGCTCGATGTGGTGGAGGATGTCGCCGAGTTCGGCTTCCGTCCCCTGCCCCGTCTCGTAGCGGTGCAACCACTCGATCAAATCAGCCGCGCCCGCCTCGATGTTCTGGAGGACGGTCTTGGTGTCATCGAGTTCAAATTCTTGCGGCAAGTAGCCGATGCGGAGTTCGCGGCGGCGGGAGATGTCGCCGGAGTCGGCGTTCATGTCGCCGGCAAGGATTTTCAAGAGGGTGGTCTTGCCGCAGCCGTTGCGCCCGACAAGGCCGACCTTCTCGCCAGGGGCGACGGCGATGGTCACGCCTTCAAGCAAATTTTGATGACCGAACGAGAGCATCAGCTCGTTCGCGGAAAGCAGGGACGGTGTAATAGCCACACACCGAGCCTAAATCACCGCGCCGGGAAAAAACTAGCAATTCATCGCGACTCTTGATGTCACGAGGCGGCGCGGGGGCGATCCCGCCGTGAATAACCGGTGGGTCAGACCTCCGGCATGAGTCGGGGACATCAATTACGCCTTCGCCACCAACTGCCGCAGCACAAACGGCAGGATGCCGCCGTGCTGGTAATAGTCGATCTCGATGGGCGTATCGATGCGGCAGGCGACGGCGATGTTCTCCACCGTGCCGTCTTTGCGCGTGAACTTGAGCGTGAGGTCTTGCTGGGGCTTGAGGGTCGCGTCGAGGCCCACGATGTCGTAGGTCTCGGTGCCGTCGAGCTTCAGGGTTTGCGCGGTGGTGCCTTCCTTGAATTGCAGCGGCAGCACGCCCATGCCGACGAGGTTCGAGCGGTGGATGCGCTCGAAGCTCTGCGCCACGACGACTTTCACGCCGAGCAGGTTCGTGCCTTTCGCAGCCCAGTCGCGGCTTGAGCCGGTGCCGTATTCCTGTCCAGCCAGGATGATGAGCGGCGTGCCACTGGCGATGTGCTTCATGGCCGCGTCGTAGATGGCCATCTTTTCGCCGGTGGGCTGGAAGATAGTGTGGCCGCCTTCCTCGCCGCCGAGCATCAAGTTCTTGATGCGGACGTTGGCGAAGGTGCCGCGCGTCATGATTTGGTCGTTGCCGCGGCGGGAGCCGTAGCTGTTGAAGTCGGCAAACTCGACGCCATTGTCGCCAAGGAATTTTCCGGCAGGCGAACTCTTCTTGATCGCGCCGGCGGGCGAGATGTGGTCGGTGGTCACGCTGTCGCCGAAGATGCCGAGGGCGCGCGCGCCGGTGATGGGCTGGATG